>JAPOWL010000085.1 GCA_026707615.1 Acidobacteriota bacterium
GCGCGCGCCCGCGGCGGGTGAGGCGCCCGCGACGGCACCGCCGTCCGGCGACGCGCGTCCCACCCTCACGCCGGAGCGGTCGTCTCCCCGCGTTCTCGAGCTCGGCGGCGTTCGCCGGCCGCGCCGCATCCGCTCCGCGGCGGCGCTGATCTACAACCCGGCCACCGACGAGGTGCTCTGGGCGTCGAACCTTCTCGATCCAAGGCCGATCGCGAGCATCACGAAGGTCATGACGGCCCTGGTGCTGCTCGAGCACGGGCGCGACCTGACGCTCGACGTCGTCATGTCCGGTCGCGACGTGCGCCGCGCATCGACCACGCACGTCCGAAGGCGCGAGCGGGTGACGCTGGACGACCTGCTGCACCTGGCCCTCGTCGCCTCGGACAACGCGGCGGCCCGGGCCATCGCGCGGGCCTCGCCGGGGGGGACCCGCGGCTTCGTCGAGCGCATGAACCGCATGGCGGCGGAGCTCGGCCTCGACCGCACCCGCTTCGTCGACCCGTCGGGTCTCGACGAGCGCAACGTGTCGTCGCCCTACGACGTGGCGCGCCTGGTCGCGACGGCGATGGAGAAGCCCGTTCTGGCGCGCGTCATGGGCAAGCCCTCGTACCGGTTCCGCACGGGCCGGCGCGGTGTGGCCGTGCGCAACACGAACCGGTTGGTGCGCGAGCGCGCCGACGTCAGGGGCGGCAAGACCGGCTACATCCGCGAGGCAGGCTACTGCCTCGCCACCGTCGTCGAGTCGCGCGAGGGAATCCCCCTGGTGGTCGTCGTGCTCGGGGCCCGGTCGAACGCGGACCGGTTCGCGGAGGTCCGCGGTCTTACCGACTGGGTTCGGAACCAGGGGCGGCCGCTCGTCTCCGGAGTGCGCCGCCCCGACGGACGCGCGCCTTGACGGGCGGTGTCGGGGCTCGCCGGGCGAAGCTCCCGCGCACGGGTTCCCGGGGCACGGCCCGCTCCGTCGTGCGCTCCCCGCGGGCGCGGGCTCGCTCTACGATGCCGTCAGGACGACGTCCCGCTCTCCCATCGGCTCCACGTCCCGGTTGAACAACCTGGTCTGGTTCCTCCCGCGCGGTACGCTGGCCTCCACCTGCCGATACTCCGGAAAGCAGTCCTTCAGCGTCTCCAGAATCGTCTCCCGCGTAAAGCGACGTTCGTCCACACGAACGACGACCACCCCGTCGCCGCGCATCAGGTCGGCGCAAAGCGAGAACACCGTTCTCATCAATCGCCGGTATTCCTTCTTCTCGCCGAACCTCTTCTCGAATGCGTGACCGCGCTCGGCTTGGCTGGCCAGCGACCAGTATGGTGGAGACGTGAAGAGCAGCTTGATTCCGCCGTGACGTTGGACCCACTTCGTCGTCCGTCGCGACCTCAGGATCGCGCATGAAGCGCGGCCCCGGTCAACGCGACCGCGTCCACGGGTTGACCGCCGCCGCGCCCGTGTGCCGAAAATCCCGCTCGTTGCGGGTGACGATGCCCAAACGGCGGCGCACTGCGGTTCCCGCGAGCATGGCGTCCGGCAGGTGGTCGTCGAGGGGCTCACCGCGGCGGCGTTTCTCTTCCATTATCACCGCGCACGCTCGGGCGTCGGCGGCGGTCCAGTCGAATACGCGCTCCCGGAACAGGTCATCGAGAATGCCCCGAAAACGCTCGGTCAGATCTTCCCGACGCCGCCCCGGTTCGAGTCGGCCGATACCGTTGAGGACCTCCCAGACGGTAACGGCGGAAAGGCCGATCCCCTCGGCCGCAAGCCCGTCCAGAAACCGGGCGACCCTCGGTTCGGGAGCGGGCCGCATCATCTCGGAGACGACGTTGGCATCCAGAATCCAGGCGGTGGGCGCCATCATGCCTCGCCGTCCTCGGCGAAGGCGGCCGATCGGTAACCGTGAGACCTGGGCAGCGACAACTCGACGCCGTGCTCCGGTCCGAAATAGCGGCGGAACACCGCGGACGGCTTCCGGCGGCCCTCGGACAGCTTCCTTCTCTCGCCGATCAGCCGGCGCACGTATTCTTCCATCGAGATGCCGTGGTGTTCGGCCTCTCGCCGGATCCAGGACTTGTCGCCCGGGTCGATGTCGCGGACAGTGATGACGTTGCCTGCCACCACGACATGCTAGCACGGATTGCTGCTACCCACCCGGGCGCGGGCGACGGCCCGACGGTTGGGGGTACAGTGGAGGGAGTGTGCGCGAGGTCCGTGTCGGCGCGTTCGGCGCCCGGCGCGGCCGGCGCAGTCGGTCATCATCCGCGGCTTCGGCAGGAGATTCGCGATGCGGGACGTGATCATCATCGGATCGGGGCCGGCCGGCCTGACCGCCGCGCTGTACGCGGCGCGGGCCAGCCTGCGCCCGTTGCTCGTCGAAGGGCTCGAGTCGGGTGGCCAGTTGATGCTGACCACCGCGGTGGAGAACTACCCGGGTTTCCGCGACGGCATCATGGGCCCGGAGCTGATGGCCGAGATGCGGGCCCAGGCCGAGCGCTTCGGGACGGAGACGCTGCGCGGCGACGTGACGGAGGTCGACCTCGCCCGCCGTCCCTTCCGCGTCCGCACGAGCGAGGGCGAGCTCCACGCGCGGGCCCTGATTCTCGCCACCGGCGCGTCGGCGCGGCTGCTCGGGCTGCCCTCCGAGCGCACCCTGATGGGGCACGGCGTGTCGACGTGCGCCACGTGCGACGGGTACTTCTTCCGCGACAAGCCCATCGTCGTGGTGGGCGGCGGCGACTCGGCGATGGAGGAGGCGACCTTCCTGACGAAGTTCGCCTCCCGGGTGACGATCGTCCATCGCCGCGACGGCTTCCGCGCGTCCCGCATCATGCTGGACAAGGCGCGGGCCAACCCGAAGATCGATTTCGCGCTCGACAGCGTCGTGGACGAGATCCGGGACGTCGACAAGGGGGTCGTCACGAGCGTCGTGCTGCGGAACGTCAAGGACGGCACGCGGCGCGAGATGGCGGTCGACGGCGTGTTCGTCGCGATCGGACACACGCCCAACACGAAGCTGGTGGCGGGACAGGTCGACCTCGACGCCAACGGCTACATCGTCACCGGCCGGGGTTCCGCGACGAGCGTGTCGGGCGTCTTCGCGTGCGGCGACGTGCAGGATCACGTCTACCGGCAGGCGGTCACCGCGGCCGGCTCGGGGTGCATGGCCGCCATCGACGCGGAGCGCTACCTGGAGAGCCTGCCGGAGGACGACCCCGTGGCGGTCGTCGAGGACGCCGGGCACGCCGCGGTGGAGGCCCCGGCCGCTCGCTAGGAGCTTGCGAGCCTGCGACGGGTTGGCGGCGCTAGTCGATCCAGCCGCCGCCGAGGACCTCGTCCCCGTCGTAGAGCACGACCGCCTGACCCGGCGCGACGGCCGTCTGCGGTGCGTCGAACTCCAGCCGGGCGCGCGCGCCCTCCAGGGGCCAGACGCGCGCTGCCGCCTCGGGGTGGCGGTGCCGGATCTGCGCCGCGATCCGTTGCCCCGCCGCGGGCGGGGCCGAGATCCAGTTCACCCGCGACGCCGTGAGTGCGGTCTGCTCCAGGGCTTCGCGCGGACCCACCGTCACCGTCCCCGTCTCCGCTTCGAGGGCCGTGACGTAGAGCCGCACCGGGCCGCCGAGGCCGAGCCCCTTGCGCTGCCCGACCGTGAAGCGGTGCACTCCGCCGTGCCGCCCGAGGACCCGCCCCGCGGCGTCCTTCATCGGCCCGGGACGGGGCGGCTCGCCGGCTCGCCGCTCGACGAACGCGGCGTAGTCGCCGTCGGGAACGAAGCAGATCTCGTGGCTGTCCGGCTTGTCGGCCACCGTGAGCCCGCGGCTCCGCGCGTAGTCCCGCACCTCGTCCTTCGTCATGTCGCCGAGCGGGAAGTGTGCTCGTGCGAGCTGGGCCTGCGTCAGGGAGAACAGGAAGTACGACTGGTCCTTGGCGCGGTCGCGCGCGCGTCGCAGGACGTATCTCGCGCCGTTCCCCGCGCCGTCGGCGGCCCGCCGCTCGACGCGCGCGTAGTGGCCGGTGGCGACACCGTCGGCCTCGAGGCCGCGCGCCCGGTCGAGCAGCCGGCGGAACTTGAGATCCCCGTTGCAGTGCACGCACGGGATCGGGGTGCGGGCGCCGCGGTAGTCGGCGACGAACGGCGCGATCACGTGGCGCTCGAACTCGTGCTCGAAGTTCACGATGTAGTGCGGGATGCCCAGGCGGGCGGCCACGCGCCGCGCGTCCTGGAGGTCGTCGAGCGTGCAGCACGACCCGAACGCGGCCTCGCCCTCGCGCTGGTCGTAGAGCTGCATCGAGAGCCCCACGACGTCGTGGCCGTCCGCGGCGAGGAGCGCGGCGGCGACCGACGAGTCGACCCCGCCCGACATCGCGGCGACGATGCGCATCCCGCCGGCCCGCCCGGACGGGGGCGTCGGGAGTCTGCGCTGGCGCAACATCTGCATCGCACGGTTCCGCGGCGCAGGCTCCTAGGCCCGGATCCCGGTCCCGGATCCCGCGAGCGTGCGCAGGCGGGCGACGGTTCCCGGCAGCACCGCGAGGACGCGGTCGATCTCGGCTTCGGTGTTGCCGAGGCCGACACTGAAGCGAATCGAGCTCTGCACGCGCCGCGGGGGGAAGCCCATGGCCCGCAGGACGTGCGACGGCTCGAGCGTGCCCGACGAGCAGGCGGAGCCGGTCGAGACCGCGATGCCCTCGAGATCGAGAGCGATGAGCAGGGCCTCGGCCTCGACGCCGTCGAAGCTGATGCTCGTCGTGTTGGGCACGCGCGCGTCCGGCGCCCCGTTGACGACGGTGCCGGGCACGCCCTCGAGGATGCCCGCCTCGAGTCGGTCGCGGAGCGCCCGGCAACCCGCCGCCGTCGCCTCGAGCTGCTCCCGGGCAACGCGCGCGGCGACCCCGAGGCCCACGATGGCGGGGACGTTCTCCGTTCCCGCGCGCCGGTTGCGCTCCTGCCGGCCCCCGGTCATGGTCGCCGAGACGCGCGTTCCGCGGCGCACCCAGAGGGCCCCCGCTCCCTTCGGCCCGTTGAACTTGTGGCCCGAGATCGACAGCAGGTCGATCCCGAGCGCGCGCGCGGCGAGCGGCACCTTGCCCGCCGACTGCACTGCGTCGACGTGGACGCGGACCCCGCGGGCGTGCGCGATGCGGGCGAGATCGGCGATCGGCTGCAGCGTGCCGATCTCGTTGTTGGCGTGCATGACCGACACGAGGGCCGTCTCCGGCGTGAGGGCCCGCTCGAGCGCCGCCGGATCGACGACGCCGCCGGCGCCGACCGGGAGCAGGGTGGTCTGCCATCCGCGGGCGGCGAGCGCCTTGCACGTGTGCAGCACCGCCTCGTGCTCGATCGCCGAGGCGATCAGGTGCCGCCGGTCGGCGGGGGCGGTCTCGGCGACGCCGCGAAGCGCGAGGTTGTCGGCCTCCGTGCCGCCGCTCGTGAAGACGATCTCGGACGGCTCGCCGCCGACGAGCGCGGCAACGCTGCCGCGCGCCTCGTCGAGCGCGGCCTTGGCCGCCTGCCCGTAGGCATGCACGCTCGAAGCGTTGCCGAACTGGCTGCGCAGGGCCTCCGCGACGGCCTCGGCAGCGGCCGGATGCACCGGCGTGGTAGCGTTGTGATCGAGGTAGACGGACACCTCCACCGATTCTAGCATTGGCGCTAACTGTCAGCAAACAAACGGACTAGACAGATCCGGAAGGCGCGCAATATACTAGCGGGGCGCGGCAGGGGCCGCACTCCCGCGTACCCTGCCGGCCGCATTGGAGAGCGCTGATGTGGAAACGGGACGAATCGCTTCGCTCCCTGGCGGAGACCGACTCGGACGACGACGATGACATCATCACCCGTCGGACGCCGGCGAACCGGAAGGACGACGACGGGATGCGCGTCACGGAGCGCGTCAACATCGGGAAGTCGGTCGTCATCAAGGGCGAGCTGAACGGCAGCGAGGACCTGACCGTCGAGGGCAAGGTCGAGGGCAAGATCGAGCTCCGGCAGCACGTGCTGACGATCGGACCCCACGGCAAGATCAAGGCGCAGGTGTTCGCGAAGTCGGTCGTCGTGCTCGGCGAGGTGAACGGCAACGTCACCGCGAGCGACAAGGTGAGCATCAGGGAGAACGGCTCGGTCGACGGCGACATCACGGCGCCGCGCGTGGCCATCGCCGAGGGCGCCCATTTCCGTGGCAGCGTCGACATGCAGCGCGCCGAGGCCTCCCCGTCGTCTTCGTCGTCGTCTTCTTCTCCGCCGCCCGCGGTGGCGGTCAAGAAGGGGCAGGGGGGAGGCGGCAGGTCTTCCGGGGCGGCCGCCCAGCAGGCGGCGTCAGGAGCGAACCGCTAGGCGCTCCCAGGGATGGCGCGTCCAGTTGTCGC
The DNA here is from genome assembly GCA_026707615.1 of Acidobacteriota bacterium. GTDB lineage: Bacteria > Acidobacteriota > Vicinamibacteria > Vicinamibacterales > UBA8438 > JAGWAJ01. Next base: position 6,353 of record JAPOWL010000085.1, read on the forward strand.
CCTGCTGAGCGACTTCGGCATCCGGGACCACTACGCGGGCGTCATGAAGGGCGTCGTGCTGGGCATCTGCCCGGACGCGGCGCTCGTCGACATCACGCACGACGTGCCGCCCCACGACGTCCTGACCGCCGACCTCGAGCTGGCCGCGTCCTATCGGTCGTTCCCGGTCGGTTCCATCTTCCTGGTCGTCGTCGACCCGGGCGTCGGCTCGGCGCGCCGCGGGCTGGCCGCCGACGTCGGCGACTATCGGTTCGTGGCCCCGGACAACGGAGTCCTGACGTCCGTGTTCCGGGAAACGCCGCCGAAGCGGGTGGTCGAGCTGACCGAGCGGCGCTACGCTCGGCCGACGGTCAGCCGAACCTTCGAGGGGCGCGACCGCTTCGCCCCCGCGGCGGCCTGGCTCGCCAAGGGGATTCAGCTCTCCGCGCTCGGGCGCCCGGTGACCGACTACCGCCTGCTCGACATTCCGGCTGCCGCGGCGGAGAAGGGACGCATCGCGGGCGAGGTGCTGCTCGTCGACCGCTTCGGCAACCTCGTGACGAACATCGACCGCAAGGCGTTCGAGCGCCTCGCCCAGAGCGGGACGATCCAGATCGAAGCCGGGACGCACGGCATCGGCCGACTCGTGGAAACCTACGCGGACATCGGAGGCGACGAGGTGTGCGCCCTGTTCGGCAGCACCGACCACCTCGAGTTCGCGGCCAACTCGACCAGCGCGGCGGAGCGGCTGGGGCTCGACCGGGGTGCGCCGGTCACCGTGAGCCGCGGCTGAAACGGCGCGCTCTCACCGCAGGACAGACATGTTCGACCTCGAGCTTTCCGAAGAGCACCGGCTGCTGGAGCAGTCCGTACGCGAATGGGGCGCCCGCTCGGTGGCGCCGCGCATCCGGGACCTGGACCGCGAGCATCGCTTCGATCCGGGCATCCTGACCGAGATGGCCTCGCTCGATCTGCTCGGCCTCTGCGTGCCGGCGGAGTACGGCGGCGCCGGAATGGACTACCTGAGCTTCGGGCTGGCCTGCGAGGAGGCCGAGTACGTCGACACCTCGCTGCGGGTCATCCTGTCCGTGCACCTGGGGCTGAACTGCCTCACGCTCTTGACGTGGGGCACCGAGGACCAGAAGCGGCGTTATCTGGTGCCGCAGGCGCAGGGGCGCAAGATCGCCAGCTACGGGCTGACGGAGCCGGCCGCGGGGAGCGACGTCCGCGGCATGCAGAGCGTGGCCGTCAAGCGGGGCGACCGCTACGTGCTGAGCGGCGAGAAGCAGTGGATCTCGCTCGGCGACGTGGCGGACCACTTCCTGGTCTTCGCCTACACCGACCTCGAGAAGAAGCGCCAACGGGACGTGTCCGGCATCAGCGCGTTCCTGGTGGAGCGCGCCTTCCCGGGCTTCTCGAGCGGGACGCTGACCGAGAAGTGGGGCATCCTGGCCGGCAACACCGGCTTCTTCAAGATGGACGAGGTCGAGGTGCCGGAGGAGAACCGGATCGGCCGCGAGGGCGAGGGGTTCAAGATCGCCATGTTCGCGCTCGACCAGGGCCGGCTGAGCGTCGCGGCGGGGGCGACGGGGCTGATTCGGGCGTGCCGCGACGCCAGCGTCGCCTATGCGAAGGAGCGTCAGACGTTCGGCGTCGAGATCGGCCGCCACCAGCTCGTCAAGGAGATGATCGCCCAGATGGAGTCGGACTACCAGGCTTCGCGACTCCTCTGGCAGCGGTCGGCGTGGATGAAGAACCGCGGCCGGCGCAACACCCGCGAGACCGGCCTCGCGAAGTGGTTCGCCACCGTCGCGTCGGAGCGCGCGGCGGCGGACTCCGTGCAGATTCACGGCGCCAACGGCTACTCGGACGAGTATCCGGTCGGGCGCTTCTACCGCAACTGCAAGGGCGCGGTCATCTACGAGGGCACCCGCGAGATCCACAAGCTCATGCAGGCGGACTACGTGCTCGGCTACCGGTTGGACAAGCCGACCCGGTGCGAGCTGCCGGCCTACCGGGAAGCGGTGGAGGCATGACCGGGACGGACGAGGGCGCCGTTCGGGCCGAGCCGGAGGGCCCCGCCGAGGCGGGGGGCCGAGCCGCGGGGCCGGGCGGCGGCCAGGACCTCTCGCTGGCGTTCCTGGACGTCGCCGAGCAGGCGGCAATCGCCTGCGCCCGAACGATGGGGCAGGGCGACCGCCACCACTCCGACCAGGTCGCGGTGGAGGCGATGCGCGCCCGGCTCGACCAGGTTCCCATCGACGGTCGCATCGTGATCGGCGAGGGGGAGCGGGACAAGGCGCCGATGCTGTACATCGGCGAGCGCGTGGGGCAGGGCGCCCGCGGCGTGACCGGGTTGCGGGAGGTCGACATCGCCGTCGACCCGCTCGAGGGCACCAACCTCTGCGCGACGGGCGCCCCGCGCGCCATCGCCGTCCTGGCCACGGCCGAGCGCGGCGGGCTGCTCCACGCCCCCGACATCTACATGGAGAAGCTGGTGGTCGGCCCGCGGGCGAAGTGGGCCGTGAGCCTCGACGCACCGGTGGCCGACAACCTGAAGCGCATTGCGCGCTGCCTCGACCGAGAGGTGTCGGACCTGGTCGTGGTGGTGCTCGACCGCGAGCGGCACCAGAAGCTGATCGGCGACATCCGGGAGGCGGGCGCCCGGATCCGGCTCATCGGCGACGGCGACCTGACGGCCGCGATCGGCGCGGCCGTCGCCGGCAACGCCACCCATGCCGTCATGGGCAGCGGCGGCGCTCCCGAGGGGGTGCTCACCGCGGCCGCCATGCGCTGCCTGGGGGGCGAGATCTTCGGCCGGCTCGTCGTCGACACGCCGGAGAAGGAAGAGCGCGTCCGCGCGATGGGGATCACGGATCCCCGGAGGATCTACACGTCCGCGGACCTTGCGCCCGGCGAGGACATCACGTTCGCCGCGACCGGCGTCACCGAGGGAGCGCTGATGAAGGGAGTCCGCTTCTTCGGCGACGGTTGCCGGACGAGCTCGGTCGTGATGCGCACCAGGCCGCACCGGGTGCAGTTCATCGAGACGATTCACGTCCGCGCCCGCGGCGGCGCCGCGGAGCTTCGGTTCTAGGAGCCTGCGCCGCAGAACGCAACGTCGTGAGTGCCGCGGCGCAAGCTCCTGGGACGGTGGGGGCTGGGGCCGACCCGGAGCCTGCGACGGGTTGGCGGCGCTAGGCTAGGCGTCCCGCTGCGGCTCGCGCTCCGGCTGCCGCCGGTGCTTGCGGCGGCGGAACGGGCGACGCGTCTTGTCCTCGTGGGCCCCGCCCCGCTGCCGGGGCAGGGGTGCCCGCGGTCGACGAGGCGTTCGCCGCTGACGATCCTGTGATGCCATCCGACCCCGCTCCCCGCGTGCTCGTGGTGGACAGGGATGCACCCGATCCCGGCGCCCTCCGGATTGCCGCCCGCATCCTGAACGCGGGCGGCGTGGTCGCCTATCCGACCGACACGCTGTACGGGCTCGCCGCGGACCCGCGAGACCCTGCCGCGATCGACCGTCTCGTGGACGCCAAGCGGCGACCCGCGGGGCTGGCGTTGCCCCTCATCGCTTCCGACCGGGCGCAGGCGGAGCGCGCGGCCGCCGGGCTGACGCCCCTGGCGCGCCGTCTCATGGACGCGTTCTGGCCCGGACCGCTGGCAATCGTGGTCGCCGCCGCCGGGGGCCTCGACCCGCGGGTTGTCGGTGCGGGCGGGACGATTGCCGTGCGCGTGCCGGCGGACCCGGTCGCGCGCGCGCTTGCGTACCTCCTCCATTATCCCATCACCGCCACGAGCGCCAACCGCAGCGGCAGCCCCGCGCCGGCCACGGCGGCGGCCGCGAGCGACGAGTTCGGGGCCGACATCGACGCCGTGATCGATGCGGGCCCGACGCCGGGCGGGTCGCCGTCGACCATCGTCGACGCCCGGGGGACCGCGCCGCGCCTCGTGCGCGAGGGCGCCGTCGCGTGGGACCGCGTGCTACAATCGCGCGCGTGAGAGGCTCCGGCGCGGCCGTGCTTCACGCGCCGGCGCGTGATCGGGCGGCGATTGTCGGCCTCCGTTTCGGCACGCGGCGCCGCGACGCGGCCGAGGGCTCCCTCGGCGAGTTGGCGCGTCTTGCCGCGGCGGTCGCCGTGGTCGCGGCCCTCGGGGTAGCGGCCTGCGCGCCCCGCGTTCCGGTAGTCACCGAACCTCTCTATCCAGAGCTCCTCTACCCGGAAGTCCCGGCGGAGTACGAGCGGTCCGCGCTGGCGGGCCGCCATCGGGATGCGTGGGCGTTCCTCCAGTCCGGGAACGCCGACGCCGCGGCGGAGCGCTTCGCGATCGTGGCCGCGCGCGACGCCGCGTTCTACCCGGCGCTGGCGGGCCTCGGGTGGGCGAACGTGGTGCGGGGCGCCTACGCGGACGCCGTGGCGAACTTCGAGACGGTCATCGCGACCCGGCCTTCCTACCTTCCGGCCCTCGTGGGCCGGGGCGAGGCGTTCCTGAGGGACGAGAACGCCCCGGCGGCGCTCACGAGCTTCGAAGCGGCGTTCGCCGTGGACCCCGGGCTGGGCCGCGTGGAGCGCCTCATCGAGGAGCTCCGGTACACGGTGTCGACGGAGCGGGCCGCCCTGGCGGAGGCCGCGGCGGCGCGCGGCGACTGGGCGGCGGCGGAGGCGGCGTACCGGGAGCTGCTGGAAGCGTCTCCCGACAGCCCGTTTCTCTACACGGAGCTGGCGTACGCGCGCCTGGGGCTCCGCGATCTCGACGGTGCGCTCGAGAGCGCCCGGCGGGCGTCCGCCCTCGACCCGGGCAACGGCCCGGCCCTGGTGATGGAGGGCGAGATTCTGGAGGCGCGCGGAGACCTCGCCGCCGCCGAGGCCGCGTTCCTGCGGGCCGATACCGTCGACCCGAGCGACCGGACGGCGGCCCATCTGGCCCGGGTGCGGGAACTGCGGCGTCTCGCCTCGCTGCCCGCGGAGTATCGCGCGATCGGCGCCCGCGACGCCGTGACCCGGGCGGACCTGGCCGCGCTGCTCGGCGTGCAGTTCGAGCCGCTGCTCGAGGAGGCCGTGCTCGGCGAGGCGGTGCCGATCATCACCGACACGCGCGAGCACTGGAGCCGTCCCTGGATTCTGGCCGTGACGCGGGCGCGCGTGATGGCCGTCGACGCGGCCTACCGCTTCGAGCCGTACCGTATCGTGCGCCGCGGAGAGCTGGCCGAGGCGGTGGCCAACGTGCTCTTCCTCATCGCGGAAATCGATCCGGCGGGCGCCGAGATCTGGCGCGTGGGCGCCCCGCGGATCGCCGACATGAACGAGACGCACCTCAACTACGCCAGCGTCGTGGAAGCCGTCTCCGCCGGTGTGCTGTCGACCTTCACCGACGGGACGTTCCAGCCCACGCGATCCGTCAGCGGCACGGAGGCGGTCGAGGCGGTGGACCGACTCGGCGAGCTGCTTCGCGACGCGGGCTAGCCGACCGTGGAGTTGCTCACCGCCGCCAACCAGCTCACGCTCGTCCGGCTGCTGCTGGTGCCCTGCCTGGTGGCCCTGGTCGTGTACGGCTTCAGCGGATGGGCCCTGATCGTCTTCATTTTCGCCGGCGTCACGGACGTGCTCGACGGCTTGATCGCGCGGCGCGCGGGGCAGCGCACGAAGCTCGGGGCATGGCTCGACCCGATGGCCGACAAGCTGCTGCTCGTCTCCATGTTCGTGGTCCTGACCGCGCCGCTCGACATGGCGAATCGGCTGCCGATCTGGCTGACGCTGCTCGTTCTCAGCCGTGACATCCTGATCGTGCTGACGGCGGCGGTCATCAACCTGGCGATCGAGCGCCGCGTCTTCTACCCGTCGACGCTGGGCAAGGTGGCCACCCTCGTCTACGTCGTCACCTGCGCCGTCGTGCTCTTCTTCAACTACCTGGAGCGCTCCTCGGCCTTCGTCGACGCGGCCGTCTACGCGTCGCTCGCCATCACGCTGGCGTCCGGAATCCACTACATCGTGCTGGCCGTCCGGCAGATCTGACCCGCCCGCCGTTCGTCGCCGCGACCGCAAGGTCGCGCTGCGGCTTCCGCGCCTGGCCTCAGACGCCGCCGGCGAGCTTGCGGCGGAAGTAGTCGATCGTCGCGCGGAGGCCGTCTTCGAGCGGCACGCTCGGCTCCCAGCCCAGACGCGTGCGGGCCAGCGTGATGTCCGGCCGCCGCACCCGCGGGTCGTCCACCGGCAGGGGGTGGTGGACGATGCGCGACGTCGATCCGGTGGCGGCGATGATGGCCCGGGCGATGTCGAGGACCGTGAGCTCGGCCGGGTTGCCGATGTTGACCGGGTCGTTCAGGTCCGACTCGGCCAGCCGGACCACGCCGTCGACCAGGTCGCTGATGAAGCAGAAGCTGCGCGTCTGGTTGCCGCTGCCGTAGACCGTCACATCGTCGCCGCCGAGGGCCTGGGCGATGAAGTTCGGCACCGCCCGGCCGTCGCGCACCCGCATCCGCGGGCCGTAGGTGTTGAAGATGCGGACGATCTTCGTGTCGAGCCCGTGAAAGCGGTGGTAGGCGATGGTCATCGCCTCGGCGAAGCGCTTGGCCTCGTCGTACACGCCGCGCGGCCCGATCGGGTTGACGTTGCCCCAGTAGGTCTCGCGCTGGGGGTGCTCCAGCGGGTCGCCGTAGACCTCGGAGGTCGACGCGAGAACGAAGCGCGCACGCTTGGCCTTGGCCAGCCCGAGGGCGTTGTGGGTGCCGAGGGCGCCGACCTTCAGGGTCGGAATGGGGTGCTCCAGGTAGTCGATGGGACTGGCCGGGCTGGCCCAGTGGAGGACGAGGTCGACCTCGCCGTCGACCGCGATGCCGTTCGTGACGTCGTGCTCGATGAACGTGAAGTCGCGTCCGCCGAGGTGGGCGATGTTGGCCGGGTCGCCGGTCAGGAGATTGTCGATCCCGACCACCGCGTAGCCGCGACCGATGAGAGCGTCCGCCAGGTGGGAGCCGATGAACCCGGCGGCCCCCGTGATCACGGCGCGTGGCATGGTGCGGCGGAGGGCGCAGGATCCGGTCTAGTAGGCGTGCCGGTGGAACGACAGCCGGAGGACGGTGAGCCAGATGATCTTCACATCGAGCGCGATGGACCAGTTCTCGATGTAGTAGAGGTCGTACTCGATGCGCTTCTCGATGGACGTGTTCCCGCGCCAGCCGTTCACCTGCGCCCAGCCGGTGAGGCCCGCCTTGACCTTGTGGCGCAGCATGTACTGCGGCAGCCTGGCCTTGAACTTGTTCACGAAGAACGGGCGCTCCGGGCGGGGGCCGACGAGCGACATCTCTCCCTTGAGCACGTTCCAGAGCTGCGGCAGCTCGTCGAGGCTGAAGCGCCGCAGGAAGCGGCCCACCGGGGTGCGCCGCGGGTCGGTCGCGCTGGTCCACACGGGGCCGGTGTGGCGCTCCGC
>JAPOWL010000027.1 GCA_026707615.1 Acidobacteriota bacterium
GCCATGTTCACCTTCGTGATCGTGTCGCTGGTCGGCCTGCTGATGGCCGCCCGGCGGCAGCTCGTGGCCACCGGGGAGGTGACGATCACGGTCAACGGCGACCCGGAGCGGGCCCTGCGCACCGCCGCCGGCGGCACCCTGCTGGGCACCCTCGCGGACAATCGCCTCTTCGTCCCGTCCGCGTGCGGCGGCAAGGGGAGCTGCGGCGTCTGCAAGGTGAAGGTGACCGAGGGGGGCGGCGCGATCCTGCCGACCGAACGGAGCCACGTCAACCGCGGGGAGGTCCGCGAGGGCGTACGCCTGTCCTGCCAGGTGAAGGTGAAGCAGGACATGGGGATCGAGATCCCGGCCGAGATCTTCGACATCCGCCAGTGGCGCTGCAAGGTGCGCTCGAACCACAACGTCGCCACCTTCATCAAGGAGCTGATCCTGGAGCTCCCGGCCGGCGAGGAGGTGCCGTTCCGCGCCGGCGGGTACATCCAGATCGAAGCGCCCCCCGGCACCTACGACTACCGCGACTACGAGGTCGAGGAGGAGTATCGCGCCGACTGGGACAAGTTCAACCTTTGGCGCTACCGGGCGGTGCTCGACGAGCCGGTCACGCGCGCGTACTCGATGGCGAACTATCCGGAAGAGAAGGGCGTCATCATGCTCAACGTCCGGATTGCCTCGCCCCCGCCGCGCGCGCCGGAGGGCACGCCGCCCGGCAAGATGACCAGCTACATCTTCAGCCTGCAGCCGGGCGACGAGGTGACCATCTCCGGCCCGTTCGGGGAGTTCTACGCGAAGGAGACGCCGGCCGAGATGGTCTTCGTCGGCGGCGGGGCGGGCATGGCGCCGATGCGCTCGCACATCTTCGACCAGTTCCGCCGCCTCGGGACCGACCGCAAGGTGACCTTCTGGTACGGCGCGCGCAGCCTCCGGGAGGCGTTCTACATCGACGACTTCGATGCCATCGCGGCGGAGCACGACAACTTCGACTGGCACCTCGCCCTGTCGGAGCCGCTCCCCGAGGACGAGTGGACGGGCCTGACCGGGTTCATCCACCAGGTGCTGTACGACAACTACCTGAAGGACCATCCCGCGCCGGAGGACGTGGAGTACTACCTCTGCGGACCGCCCCTCATGCTCCAGGCGTGCATGCAGATGCTCGACGGGCTCGGGGTGGAGCGGGACAACATCCTGTTCGACGACTTCGGCTAGGAGTCGGCGCCGTGAAACGGCGCGGACTCCTGGAGGGTTGGTTGGGCACCAGGCGGAGCCAACAGGCGACGAATGGTGGGCCAGGAGTCGGCGCCGTGAAACGGCTGGCCGCGATCGTCCTTCTCCCCCTGCTGGCGGCCTGCGCCGCGGCGCCCCCGACCGACGCCTCAGCGGTCGCGCGGCACACGTTCCGGGGCGCGACGATGGGGACGACCTACGCCGTCACCGTCGTCGGCCGCGGGATCGACGAACCGCGACTCGCAGGGCTGCACGCGGCGGTGCAGGCCGCGCTCGACGAAGTCGACGCGACGATGTCGCACTACCGCCCCGACTCCGACCTGAGCCGCTTCAACCGATGGCGCGAGACCGCGCCGTTCCCGGTTGCCGCGGGGCTCGCCGGCGTGGTCGGCGAGTCGATCGCGATCAGCGGCCTGACCGGCGGCGCCTTCGACGTCACGGTGGCGCCGCTCGTCGACGCCTGGGGCTTCGGCGCGCCCGGGCCGGCCGCCGCGGTGCCGACCGAGACGGAGATCGCCGCGCTCCGCCGCGACGTCGGCTACCGCTACCTCGAGGCGGACGAAGCCTCGTCGACGCTGCGCAAGGAGCGGCCCGGGGTCCGCATCGACCTGTCGTCGATCGCCAAGGGCCACGGCGTCGACCGGGCGGCCGAGGCTCTCGCCGCGGGCGGCATCGCCGACTACCTGGTGGAGGTGGGCGGGGAGGTGCGGGCGGGCGGAGCGACCGAGAACGGGGCGCCGTGGCAGGTGGGCATCGAGGGGCCCCGGCCGGGGCGGTCCGCCATCCGCCGCGTGGTCCCCCTGCGGGACGGGGCGCTGGCGACGTCGGGCGAGTACCGCAACTTCTACGACCTCGCCGGCGTCCGCGTATCGCACACCATCGACCCGCGCACGGGCCGGCCCGTCACCCACCGGCTGCGATCGGTGAGCGTCCTCGCGGACCGCGGCGCGCGGGCGGACGGCCTGGCCACCGCGCTCGAGGTGCTCGGTCCCGATGACGGGTACGCGCTCGCGGTGGAGCGGGACTGGGCGGCGATGTTCGTCGTCGAGGAGGACGGCGGCGTGCTGCGCGACCGGCTGACGCCGGCATTCGCGGCACTCGCGCTAGAATGAAGAGGTGGTCCTCTTCCTGCTGACGCTGGGCGTGATCGCGGTGGCCATGCTGATCATGGCCGTGGGGCTCGCGTTCCGCTACCCGTGCCTCCGCGGCTCGTGCGGCGGGGCCGGGGTTGCCGCCCCCGACGGGACGCGGTTGTCGTGCGAGGCCTGCCCGCGGCGGCGGGAGGATTCGCCGCCGGCGGCGGTTGGGGGGACCCACCCCGCCGCCCTGTCCGAGCGATGAGCGAAACGCACCGGCCCGCGGGCGAGCGACCGGAGGAGGAGCGGCCGGTCTGGCGCCCGCTCGACCGTTTCTGGCCGTACGAAGACCTCGAGGAAGAGCCGTCGGAGGCCGAGCTCGCGGAGCTCGATCCCGACCTGCGGGCTGCGCTGTTCCGTGGAGAGCCGCAGCCGTTCTCGATCACCCTCAGCTTCCCGCGGTTCGAGGGGCCGGACTACGAGCGCGCGCTCGGGCTGGCGCGCGGCGCGGCCGAGTACCGCGCCGTCGGAAGCGGCAAGAAGCTGCGGCACCGGGCCCGCTACTTTCCGCGCGATGCCGCGAAGCTCCGGGATCTGTTCGAGATCGTCGGACGCCACGACGAGTGCGACGTGCTCATCGACGACCGGCCCGTGCCCTACGCCCGCGAGCTGTGGCTGCCGCTGGTGTGGTTCCTGATTCCCCGCCCGTGAGCCGCTCGGCCGCCAGGAACCGAACCGCCGACTCCCGCCTGACCAGACCGTTGAACGAACCGCCGCCGCGCGTCGTGAGGAGCCGGCGGCAGGCGTCACGAGGGCTTGGTGACGTTGCCCGCCTGCGGCCCCTTGGGGCCGTCGACGATCTCGAACTCGACGTCCTGTCCCTCTTCGAGGGTGCGAAAGCCGTCGCCCTGGATGGCCGAGAAGTGCACGAACACGTCGCTGCCCGCTTCCCGCTCGATGAACCCGTACCCCTTGGCGTTGTTGAACCACTTGACCTTGCCGGTTATGCGCATCACGCGTTCCTCTGACCGAGCACAAAAAAAGACCGCAACAGCGGTCTCGACGCCGACGTTGTGGCCGACGCGAACTGCATGCTAGCGACCCTGTTTCTCCGATGTCAAGCACCCGCCCGCCGGCGCGGCGGGCCATTCCGGGAGGCGATGAACCACCGATGCGTGTACTTCTGAGCGTATCCGACAAGACGGGACTGATCGATCTCGCGCGCGGACTGGCGGACCGCGGGGCGGAGCTGGTGTCCACCGGGGGCACCGCGCGGGCCCTCGCGGACGCGGGCCTGACGCCGCGGAGCGTCTCCGACGTGACCGGGTTCCCGGAGATGATGGACGGCCGGGTCAAGACGCTCCACCCGGGGGTGCACGCCGGCATTCTCGCCCGGCGGAGCCGGCCGGACGACATGGCCGCCATCGGGCGTCAGGGGATCGCCCCGATCGACGTCGTCGTCGTGAACCTCTACCCGTTCGCGCGCGCCGCGGCGGCGACGGAGACCACCTTCGACGAGCTGATCGAGCAGATCGACATCGGCGGGCCGACGCTGGTGCGCGCGGCTGCCAAGAGCTTCGCCGACGTCCTGGTGGTCGTCGACCCCTCCGATTATGCGTCGGTCCTCGAGGCGCTCGACGGAGACGGCGGCCCGGCGCCGGGCTTCCGCTTCGCGCTCGCACGCAAGGCGTTCGCGCATACGGCGGCGTACGACGCGACGATCGCGGCAGCGCTGGCGGCGGTCGACACCGGCGGTGGAGCATTCTCCCGATCGCCGCTGACGCTGGACGGCACCACGCCGGACCGCCTGATCGTCAGCGCGCCGAAGCTCGGCGACCTGCGCTACGGTGAGAACCCGCACCAGGCAGCCGCGCTGTACGCCTCCGGCGACGCCGAGGCATGGGGCTTCGGGGGCGCGCGGCTGCTGCAGGGCAAGGCGCTGTCGTTCACGAACCTGCTCGACCTCGACGCCGCCGCCCGCCTCGCCCTGGAGTTCGGGGAGCCCGCCGCGGTGGTCGTCAAGCACACCAATCCGTGCGGCGTGGCGACCGCCGAGCGGCTTCGGGATGCCTACGTCAAGGCACGCGACGTGGACCCGCTCTCGGCGTTCGGCGGCATCGTCGGCCTCAACCGCCCCCTCGACGCCGGCACCGCGGAGGCCATCGCGTCGACGTTCGTGGAGTGCGTCGTGGCGCCGGAAGCCGACGACGATGCGCGAACGGTGCTCGCCGCGAAGCCGAACCTGCGCCTCGTCACCGGCACCTTCACGGCCGATGGGGCGGGGGGATCGCGGAATCGGGACGTCCGGTCGATCCTGGGAGGGTGGCTCGTCGAGGAGCGGGACCGCGTGGTCGAGGCGGCGGACGCCTGGGGTGCCGATGCGGCAGCCGACCCCGCCCGCAACCTGCGGATCGTCACCCGCCGCGCGCCGTCGCCCGCCGAGTGGACGGCGCTCCGATTCGCCTGGCGCGTCTGCGCTCACGTCAAGTCCAACACCGTCCTCTTCGCCCATGCGGACCGCGCCGCCGCGGTCGGGGCCGGTCAGATGAGCCGCGTCGACGCGGTGAAGGTGGCCACCATGAAGGCGGGCGCCAGCCTGGCCGGCACGGTCGCCGCGTCGGATGCCTTCTTCCCCTTCCGCGACGGGCTGGATGCGGTGGCCGAAGCCGGGGCGACGGCGGTCGTGCAGCCGGGCGGGTCGCGGCGCGACGACGAGGTGGTCGCCGCCGCGGACGAGCACGGTCTGGCGATGGTGTTCGCGGGCCGGCGCCACTTCCGGCACTGACGTCGGGAGCGGTCGACGGCGAAGCCGGATGCCCGGCCCGGACGAGTAGACCGGCCGGAAGAACAGGACAGGGGCCGGCCCTGGCCGCGAACGGGGGCGGTCAGACGCGGGTCGGGGCGGCCGCCGCCGCGCCCGGCGTCGCCGCCGCCTCGGGCTCCGCCGGAGGGTTGCGCTCCGCCGACGCCGGCAGCGTGATGAGGACGAGCAGCAGCATCAGGAACTCGGAGTCGCCGAAGTTGTACTCGAACATCCCGGCGGCCAGCATCGCCGCGACGGCGGCCAGACCCGCGGCGGCGAGGGGGCGCGTGTCCGGCTGCCTGAAGCGGCGCGCGAGACCGACGACGACCGCCACCACGAACCAGCCCCACAGGGCCAGGGCCGGCAGCCCCCGCTCCGCCGCGATCTGCAGCGGCACGTTGTGCAGGTGGGGGTTCGTCGCGTTCACCGCATCTGCGGGCCGGTAGTCGCTGTACAGCACCTCCACCATCTCCGGGCCGACCCCGGTCAGCGGATGGTCGCGAACCATGCCGGCGCCGACGCGGACCATGGCCAGACGGTCCCGGTTCGTCGGATCCTGCAGGTCGAAGGTGGAGTAGACGCGGTCCGTGATCGCGGTCGGGGCCACGGAGAAGCCGAGGGCGGCAAGCGCGAAGACCGCCGCCGCCACCACCGGCGTCCGGGCCAGTCCCCGCACGTCGCGCTGCGCGACCACCTGGCTCACCCGCAGCAGGCACAGCAGGCTGACGCCGACGGATGCGCCGACCCACGCGCTGCGGGTGAAGGTCAGGGCCAGAGCCACGCACAGCGCGGGCGTCACGAGGGCTGCCCACATCCGGTCCCGCGGGGCGAAGAGGAGCCGCGCGCCGGCTACCGCCAGGACCAGCATGAGCAGGCCGGAGTACGTCATGTAGTGGCCCATCGAGCCGAGCGGGCGCCGCCCCAGGTGGTCGTACTCGAGGATCGCGTACTGCACGATGCCGACCACCGCGGCTGCGGCGCCCACCGACAGGATCACCGTGGCCAGCGTGCCCGCCCGCCGGCCCCGGGCGATGCCGTAGACGACCGGCACGACGAGAAACAGGAGGACCTCCTTCGCGTCCACGAGGCTGTCGATCGGCCGCGCCGAGCCGGCCACCGACACCAGCGTCCACGCCGCGTAGGCCGCGAGCGGCAGGAAGAACGCGGGGACGGCCGGCCGCAGGCGCCCGCCCGCCGTGAGGGCGGCCCACAGGGCGAGCACCACCGTGAGGAGGATGGAGGCGGCCGCAATCGAGACCTGGAGCGCCGCCACGAAGCCGACCAGAACCACCCAGGCGGCCGTTTCGAGCCGCGACGGGGCGCCGGCGTCCCGGACGGCGCGAGCGGCCGCGGGCCGGGGGGCGCCGGCCGCGAGGGCGCTCGCCCCGGGGGCGCCGGAATCAGGATTCGATGGTGGCCTCGTCAAGGAGCATCACCGGGATGTCGTCCCTGATGGGATAGACGCGACGACACTGCACGCATTTCAGGCCGGCCCCGTCGTTCACGAGCTGGACCGGCGTCTTGCAGGCGGGACACGCGAGGATCTCGAGCAGCTCCGGGTCGACGCCCATCGACGCGCCTCCTCGCGCGGCATCGGGCGGGCGTGCCCGGCCGCGCGCGCCACTATACCAGACCCCTTCCGCCGTCTTGTCGCCAGTTCCGACCTGTGAAAAAATCCGTCGCATGCTGCATCACTGCGTGCGTCGAGTCGGCGTGATCGGGGTGTTCACGTTCGCCGGGGCGGCGCTGCTCGGTGCGCAACCCATCGACGAGGAATCCCGCGCGCAAGCCTATCGCCAGTTCATGCTCGGTCTCCACCTCGAGGACGAAGGGGACGTCGACGGAGCGATCGACGCGTTGCGCGGGGCGGCGGCGCTCGACCCCGAGGCGGGAGAGCCGCTGGCCGCGCTGGCGGAGCTCTATTCCCGTTCCAGTCGCGCCGAGGAAGCGATGGCCGCAGCCCGCAGCGCCATCGAGCGGGAGCCGGGCAATCTCACGGCTCGCCGCATCCTGGGCCTGATCCACGCATCGAGGGCGTCGTCCCGCGACGGCACTCCGGAGCATGCCGCGGAGGCGATCACGCACCTCGAGCAGGCGCGCGGCACGATCCTCCCCGATCTGCAGGTGGAGCTGACGCTGGCCCGGTTGTACCTCCGAGCCGATCGAGCGCAGGACGCGGTCGACCTGCTCGAGGAGCTGCGCCGGGCGGACCTCGCGTCGGGCCAGGCCGCGCTGCTCCTGTCCCGGGCCTACGAGCAGCTGGGACGGACGGAGGAGGCGTTGGCCACGCTGGAGGCGGCCGCGGCCTCGGGCCGGCCGTCGTTTCGAGTGCTGGAGCGGCTCGGCCAGCTCTACGAGCGGCAGAGACGGTGGGACGATGCGGTCGAGGCCTACCGGCGGGCCGTCGCTCGCAACGTGCGCAGCGCCAACGTGCGGCGGAGACTGGCGAGCGCCCTCGTCGCCAGCGGCGACGCGGAGGGCGCGCGGGACGTGCTCGACGAGCTCATCCGGATGCGCCCGCGCGACGCGGAGGGGCTGTACCTGCTGTCGGACGTGGAGCTCGAGCTCAACAACTTCGATGCCGCGGAAGCCGCCGCGCGCCAGCTCATCGACATTCAGCCCGACTCGCTCTTCGGGCCGGCGGCGCTGTCCCGGGTGTTCGAGCGCCGCCGGGAGTTCCGGCGGGTGGTCGAGACCCTGGAGCCGGCCATCGAGGCCGCCCGCGAGCAGGGTGCCTCGGCGCGGCAGCTCGCGAGTCTCTTCGGCCGCCTCGGCTATGCGCACGAGCAGCTGGGGACCTTCAGTCGCGCCGCGGACGTGTACGAGGACGCCGTGGCGATGATGCCCTCCAGCCTGGCCTTCGGCGTGAGACTGGCGCAGACCTACGTCAACGCCGGGCGCCCGGCGGAGGCCATGCGGGTCGTCGAGCGTTCGCGGGCCGCTCACCCGGACAGCCTCGCGCTGGCCCGCCTGGAGGCCCTGGTGCTCGACGTCGAGGGGTCGGTCGACGAGGCGGCGATCGTGCTCGAGCGCGCGCTCGAGGCGAACCGGAGCCAGCCGTTCGCGTATGTCGTCCTGGCCGACCACTACAGCCGGCAGGACCGGGTGGACGACGCCGTGACGCTTCTCGAGACGGCCCTCGAGCGCTTTCCGGGCGAGACCTCGGTCCTGTTCCAGCTGGGTGCCGTCCTGGAGCAACACGACCGCATCGCCGACGCGGAACGCGCGTTCCGACAGGTGCTGGACAGCGATCCCGAACACGCACCGGCGCTGAACTACCTGGGGTACATGCTGGCGGACCGCGGCATCCGGCTCCAGGAGTCGGTGGCCCTGCTGAGGCGGGCCATCGCGCTGGATCCGCACAACGGCTCGTACCTGGACAGCCTGGGCTGGGCCTACTTCAAGCTCGACCGCCTGGATCTCGCGGAGGCTCCCCTGCGGGCGGCGGGCGACCAGCTGCCCGACAACTCCGTGGTGCAGGACCACCTGGGGGATCTGCTCCACCGCCTGGGCCGGCCCGCCGAGGCGATCCGGGCCTGGGAACGCGCCCTGGCCGGCGACGGCGACGAGATCGACCCCGAGGCGATCGAGCGCAAGATCGACGACGCCCGGCGCGGGAGCCAGTAGCGGCCACCTGTCCACCTTGCGCCCTGGGCTGTCCCGCCTCGCGATCGGGTCCTGTGCGGTGGCCTGCGCTTGGCTGGCGGCGGGTTGCGCCGCGACCCGGCCGGCCATCGAGCTTCCGCGGGGGGACGGCACGCCGTACCTCCGTCATGCCGACGCCCTGGCCGAGGCCGTGAGCGCCTGCCGCGGCGTGCGCACGATGGAGTTCCTCCTCGCTCTGCGCGGAAGCAGGGGGGAGACGAGCCTGCGGGGCCGCGTGCGCGGAGCGGTGGCGCGGCCGGGTTCGTTGCGCCTGGAGGGGCTCGCGCCGTTCGGGGCTCCCCGCTTCGTCCTGGCCGCGGCTCCCGAGGCCGCCACGCTCCTTCTGCCCCGCACACGGCAGGTGGTGCGCGACGCGCATCCGCGCGAGATGCTGTACGCGCTGGCCGGCCTCCCTCTCGCCCCCGACGATCTGCGGGCGGTCCTGACGGGCTGCGTGGTGCCCGAACCTCGCTCCACCGCGGGGCGCGCGTACGGGGACGACTGGATCGCCGTCGACCTCGCCGGCGGCGCGACCGCGTTTCTCCGGCCGATCGACGGTGGGCTGACCGTGGTCGCCGGCACCCGGGGCCCGCTGACCGTGGCGTACGAGGGGCACGTGCGAGGGCTGCCGCGTCGCGTGCGGGTCCTCGTGGAGGGGGCGGGCGTGTCGGCGGGCGCCGACCTGACCGCCGATCTGTCGCAGGTGAGCATCAACACGACGCTCCATCCCGAGGTCTTCGCCGTGACCGTGGGCGCGAACTTCCAGGCGGTCGCGCTCGAGGAGCTGACGGGCGGCACGCCGCTGCGGGATCCCGCGGGGCCGTCCGATCCCGTCCGGTCCACCCCCTGAGCCGCTCTTCGCATGGCGCCCACACTCCGCCGGGCAGGCGCGGCATCCCTGGTCCGCATCGGCGCGCCGGCAAAGGTCAATCTCGACCTTCGCGTGCTGCATCGCCGGCCGGACGGCTACCACGAGGTGCGCACGCTCCTGCAGTCGATCGCGCTCGAGGACACGGTGTCGATCCGCCCCCGGCCCGGACCGCTGACGGTCCGCAGCCGGATGCCCACGCTGCCGCGCGACGCGGCGAATCTGGTGTGGCAGGCGGCGGCGCGACTCTGGTCGGCCCTCGGTCGCCGGGGGGATCCGAGCGGGGCGGCCATCTCGTTGCGCAAGGCGAGACCGGCGGCGGCGGGCCTCGGCGGGGCGAGCAGCGACGCCGCCGCCGCCCTGCGCGGGCTGGGGGCCGTCTGGGGGGACGATGCCGGGGGGCCGCGGTTGGCCGAGGTGGCCGCGGCGGTCGGGTCGGACGTTCCCTTCTTCCTGCGGGGCGGGACCGTCGCCGCGTCGGGGCGCGGCGAGCGACTGCGCGCCGTACGGCCTCTCGACCCGCACTGGGTCGTGCTGGCGGTGCCGCGCCTCGGCGTGTCGACTCCGAGCGCGTACGGCTGGTGGGACGAGGCGGCCGGTGCCGGCTCCCCCGGCTCCGCCGGCCGTCGCCCGCCCCGCTGGCGCGCCAATCTCTCCCTCCTCCGGAACGACCTGGAGCCCGTGGTCGTGCGAAGGCGCCCGGAGATCGGAGTGCTGGTCGCGAGGCTGCGCGCGGCGGGGGCCGCCCATGCCGCCATGTCCGGCAGCGGCTCCGCGGTGTTCGGGCTCTTCCGTGCCCGCGACGCTGCGCTGGCGGCGCGAGCCGCGGTGCGGGGGGGCGACTGGAGCACCCGACTCACCCGCACCATCGGGCCGCAGGAGTTCGCCCGGCGCGCGCGGCTCGCGGTCGGGGGGACTGGTGCAGGCCGGCGGGGCCTTGCGGGGGGCGGGGACATCGACTAATATCACCGATTGCGCTGAGGCCGGCGACGCGTGACTGGGCACGGCCCCCCGCGTAGCCGCGGATGCCCCGGGGTGCAGATGGGGCGTGGCCAAGCGGTAAGGCGCCGGACTTTGGATCCGGTATTCGAAGGTTCGAATCCTTCCGCCCCAGCCAACCGCCCCCGGCCGTTCCGAACGGGCCTCGATCGACCCCGAGAGCGCCGGGCGGACTTGCCGCCGGGCGCGGGCTCGCGCGCGAGCGGGGATCGGGATCCGGTGGGGGCCGCCGCAAGTCGCTCCACCGCAGGGAATGCGCCGCCGATCGCGGTCGCGGGGGTGGGCCCCGCGGCCGGGAGGCGCGGCAACGCGCGTCGAATGAGGGATCGTGCCGACGCACAACGGTGATCTGAAGCTGTTCGCAGGCAGCGCGCACCCGACGCTGGCGGCGGAGATCGCCGAGGTCCTCGACGTGCCGCTCGGCCGGGCCAGCCTGCGGCGCTTCACCGACGGCGAGGTCTCGTTCCAGATCGACGAGAACATCCGCGGTACGGACGTCTTCGTCGTGCAGCCCACCTGCACGCCGGTCGATGCCCACCTGATCGAGCTGTGCGTGATGATCGACGCGTTCACGCGCTCGTCGGCGGCGCGCATCACGGCCGTCATGCCCTACTACGGCTACGCCCGCCAGGATCGCAAGGACAAGCCCCGCGTGCCGATATCGGCCAAGCTCGTCGCGAATCTCCTGAGCGCCGCCGGAGCGCACCGCGTGCTGACGATGGACCTGCACAAGGCGCAGATCCAGGGCTTCTTCGATATTCCGGTCGATCATCTCTTCGCCGCGCCCGTCTTCATCGACTACCTGATGCGCCACCGCGACGACCGGGAGGTGACGATCGTGTCGCCGGACGCGGGCGGCGTCGAGCGGGCGCGCGCCTATGCGAAGCGGCTGGACGCCGACCTGGCGATCATCGACAAGCGGCGGTCCGACGACGGTCAGGCGGAGGTGATGCACGTGGTGGGAGAGGTCCGCGACCGCCTGTGCATCATTCAGGACGACATCGTCGACACGGCGGGCACGCTGCAGCAGGCATCCCGTGCTCTGCGCGACGGCGGCGCGGCGCGCGTGCTGGCCTGCGCGGTCCACGGGGTGCTGTCGGGCCCCGCGCGGGAGCGGATCGACGAATCCGTGCTGGAGCAGCTCATCGTCACCAACACGATCCCCTTGCGCGACGAGTTCGCGGGCTCGGACAAGGTGCGCGTGCTGTCGGTGGCGCGGCTGCTCGGCCGGGCGATACAGAGCATTCACCAGGAGACCTCGGTGTCCTCGCTGTTCGTCTGACGGCGGGCCGAGGCAGGGGAACACGCGATGGAAGCGAGACTGGCGGCGGAATCCCGGGAGGCGCAGGGAAAGAACCACGCGCGGCGCCTGCGCCGCGCCGGCCGGGTGCCGGCCGTCATCTACGGCGGCGATACGCGCGACGGACGACCGGTCGCCGTCGACCCGAAGGAGTTGATGCGCATCCTGCACTCGGAATCGGGCGTCAACACGCTGATCCAGCTGGCCCTCGACGGCGGAGACGCCGATCGGGTGCTCGTGAAGGAGTTCCAGCTCGATCCCATCAGCAGCGACCTGCTGCACGTCGACTTCTACCGCCTGGCCATGGACAAGGCCCTCACGGTGACGGTGCCCGTGAGCCTCAGCGGCGAGGCGGTCGGCGTCAAGCAGCAGGGCGGCCTGGTCGACTTCGTGACCCGCGAGGTGCAGGTCGAGTGCATGCCGTCGGAGATTCCCGAGCACATCGAGGTCGACGTCACCGAGCTGCGGGTCGGCGACGGAGTCCGCTTGCGCGATCGGGTCGAGGGGGTGGCGTGGAAGCCGGTGAGCGACCCCGACACGCTGTTGGTGCACGTGCTGCCGCCGAAGGTCGACGAGTCCGAGGCCGAGGAGGGCGAGGCGGAGGCCGCCGCGGGTGAAGCGGAGGACCAGGCCGCGCCCGGCGACGACGCGGAGGGCTAGGAGTCTGCGCCGCAGAACCGGCGACGGAGTCTCTCTGGCACGCAGACTCCCAACGCGACCGCAAGGTCGCGCGGCGGCGTCCCGAGAGGCCGCGTGAAGCTGATCGTCGGCCTCGGCAATCCCGGGGCCAGGTACCGCGGCACGCGGCACAACGTCGGATTCGACGTCGTCGACGAGCTCGCCCGCCGGCGCGGGCTGGACTTCGAGGGCAGTCCGACCGATGCCCTCATGGCGCGCGAACGAGGGCCGAACGCGGAGGTGATGCTCGCCAAGCCGCTCACCTACATGAACCGGAGCGGCGGTGCGGTTGCCGCGTTGAGGCACTACTACCGCATCGAGCCCGGCGAGTTGCTGGTGGTGGCCGACGACGTGAATCTGCCGCTCGGGCGGCTGCGGGCGCGCCGCCGCGGTTCCGACGGGGGGCACAACGGGTTCGCGTCGATCATCGAGGCGCTCGGCACCGATGCCTTCCCGCGGTTGCGGGTGGGCGTCGGCCGCGGCCGCGCCGAGCGGCGGCTCGCGAGCCACGTGCTGGCGCGCTTCGATGCGCCGGAGCAGGAGGAGGCGGCGATCGCGGTGGAGCGCGCCGCCGACGCGGTCGAGGCATTCGTGGGAGACGGGATCGATGCGGTGATGAACCGCTTCAACCGGAAGCCCGAGGGAACCCCTGAGGCGGACGGAGCAGAAGCGGACTGAGCACTCCTTGCCACGGCAGCGCCGATGGCCGTCGAGTCCGAAGGGAGAGCAATGAGCGAAACACGTCAGTACGAGCTCGTGTATGTCGTCAGTCCGGAGACGGACGAGGAAGGCGTGGCGGGCCTCCACACGCAGATCGCGGAGATCGTCGACAAGCTGGGAGGCCGGATCGACAAGACCGACAACTGGGGGCGCCGGCAACTGGCGTACGAGATCGACCGTCACCGCGAGGGTACCTACGTTCTCGAGCTGATCAGCGGCCCCGGCGGGATCGTGAGCGAGATCGACCGCCGGCTGCGCGTCAGCGACAACGTGCTGCGGCACCTCGTCGTGCGGGTCGACGAGGATCTGCGCAAGGCCCAGCGCGCGCGGGAGCGGCGCCAGTCGAGGTCGCAGCGGCGGCGCGCGGCCAAGG
>JAPOWL010000257.1 GCA_026707615.1 Acidobacteriota bacterium
CTCGGGGCACATGGGGCAGACGTAGGCGACGGCTCCGCCCGCCGCGGGCGGGGCGGCGGCGGGAGCCGCGGGCGATTCGTGGCCGTGGCCGTGGCCAGCGTGCCGGTCCCCGGCCGAGGCGGCGTGCTCGGGCCCGTGGTCCGCGTGGGCATGGGCCGCGCCGTGGTCCGCGGGGTCCGGGGCCGCGGCTCCGCCGCCGGCCTCCTGGCCGCCGGCGGCGTCGGCGGCAGCCCCCGCGGCGGCCTCGAGGAAGGCCTCCGGCCGGCTGCGGAACGCGGCCTGGCACCCGCCGCAGCAGAAGTAGTAGGTAGTGCCGGCGTGCTCGTGCGTGAACCGGGAACGATCCGGGTCCACGACCATGCCGCACACCGGATCGCGCACTTCCTCGATCATCTGCACGCATCCCTCCGGTCAGTCCAGACCCGGAGCTGGAACGGTCGACGCGCTGAACCTGCCCGGTCTCCTGGTTCTGGAGTCCTTATCGGCAGCCCCCGCCTGCCCGATTACGTCGATCCGCGCGCGCGCCAAATGCGCGCCTCTCGTTCATCCGTTCCCAGGAAGCCGCTCGTACTCTGCGCAGGCAGCCTCCAGCGACGGAGGCGCGGGCGCCCGCAGCCCGTCGCCGCGGCACATGTCCGCCAGCGTGTCAACGTGCTGCTGGCACTGGCGGGGCTTTGGAAGCCGTGGGTAGTCCGGTCTCATCTCGTCCACCGTCTGCCCGTCGAGGTAGGCGATCCAGGCTTCCACGTTCCACGTGGGCACGAGAACCAGGACCCGCTCACCCGCCTGGCGAACCTCGACCTCGTTCTCGCGACAGGCCTCGTCCAGCTCGGCCCGTCGCTCGACGACACCCCGGTTATCCCCGTCGACGATGACGATCTGCACGTTCCGTCTCACCCGACCCACCCGCGAGCGACCCGTTCTGACAGCTTGATGCCGCCCTCCAACTGCTCCCGGTCAAGGCCCCTCGCCGTCACGACGCCCGATGCCTCGCCGCGAAGCACGAGCCCGGCCTCTCCTCCGAGATAGTCGATCAGCTCCGGGTGGTGAGAGCAGATGACTGCCTGACGAATCGACTCCCCGCACACGTCCGCCAGCTTGATCAGCCACGGCTGAATCTCTGACAGACCCACGTAGTTGTCCGGCTCGTCCAAGAGGAACGAGGACTCCTCTTCCCCGGCGAGATGAATGAGGCCATAGAGGACGATGAGGGCTCGATGGCCGTCCGAGACTTCGTCGAAGCGCAACTCGTAGTCCGAGCCGTTCTCGTCGAAGGTCACCATGAGCGCACGGGTATCGCGTCCTACGCGCTCCAGTCGAAGTGACCGAAACCCATCAATGACCTCGGCCAGGGCGGTGTTGAATGGCGGCACGAGGTCCGGACGCTCGAGCGCAACGTGCCGATACCAGTCGGCGAAGTTGCGCGCATCGCGCTCCAGCAGGGCGTCCTCGCTCGCCGACTCGGTCCGTAGAACGGCCGGCTGCAGGCCACAGACGACTACCCGGTTCATGAAGTCACGGAATCGTGTGAGGCGCCGGTTGTCGCGCCCCGCCGCGACTCTGGCCAGCGCTGATTCCGACCAGTCCACCGCGTACTGCGGACCCGCCGAATGGTCGTCCCGGTAGAGTTGGACCCTTCCGAGATCGCACTTGAACAGGGGCTTCCCGTTGGACGTCAGTTCCTCTTGATGGACGCGGGCCAGCCTGGAAGCTCGTTCATGCTCCACCTCCAGCCGGTAGCGATACGACTCCGGGCCCAGCACCACGTCGAACTCGAACGCCTGCAGGTCCCGCTCCTGCCAGCGGGTCAGAGTACGCGTCGGAAACGCATCCGCATCCGTGATTCGCGCGGTCCCGCTAAGCAGGCGGCGCACGCCGAACAGAACGTCGAGCACGGCTGTCTTGCCCACCCCGTTTCGCCCCAACAGCAGCGACAACTCCTGCAGCGGCAACTCGAAGTTCACGAGCCGCTTGTAGTTGTCGACGTAGATCCGCTGGAGCATCAAGTCCCTCGCTGGCCGGTGGCCCGGTTACTCCGTCCGTCTACTGCCGGCTGCCGAGCCACGCCTTGCGAAAGGCGCGCTGGGCCGGCGTGAGGTCGCCGCCGGCCGCCTCGGCGGGCACCAGCACGACGCGCGTGTCGGCGGCGAGCGTCGCCGTCGTCTCCGTCTCGCGGCCCTGGCGGCGGAAGACGATCGCCACCCGGTCGCCGGGGCGCTTGTCGCGGATCAGCCGCCCGACGGCCGGCGATGACGTGACGCGGGTGCCGTCCACGGAGACGATGACGTCGCCCTGGGCGATGCCCGCCTCGTGCAGCGGCGACCCGTAGGCGGTCGGACGGGAAACGCGCATCCCGCCGCCGAACGGGTTGTCGCCCAGCGAGGCCCGTCCGGGCGCGACGGGCCGGGCGAGGATGCCGGCCTCCGCGAGGAGCGCCGCGTAGTCGACCACTTCCCGCCCTTCGATGTAGCGGGCGAAGAACTCGTGCGCGAAGGCGGGGTCGCCGGCGACCTCCGCGAGCACGGCCTCGGCGTCGGCCGGCGTGTAGGGCCGCGTGACGATGCCCGGCGGCACGCCCGCCCCCGGCTCGCCGTCCGGAGCGCCGAAGCGCTCCCAGAGGGCGCGCATGTAGTCGTCCAGCGTGACGCGGCTGCCGCTCCGCGAGCGCAGCGTGAGGTCGAGGCCGAGCCCGACCGCCTCCCCCCAGGTGTAGTAGGAGATGAACGTGTTGCCGAAGTTCGTGGGGTCGATGGCGGTGGCGGCGTCGGTGAACGGCGCCATGCGGCTCATCTCGACCACCGAGCGGAACTGCCGGCCCGGCCCGCGGGCGACGGTGTCGATCACGCGCGTGAAGCGATCCAGCGTCGCCCCCAGCGGGGCGAGGCCGGCCCGCTGCAGCACCAGGGCCCCGTAGTAGTTCGTGAAGCCCTCCCCGAGCCACAGGGCTCCCGACACGTTGGCCCGCGTGAAGTCGAAGGGCTCGAGCGACCGCGGCCGGATGCGCTCGACGTTCCAGGCGTGGAAGAACTCGTGCGAGACCGACCCGAGGAGCCGCGCCCGATCGCGGTCGAGCCTCGCGTTGGCGGTCAGGACGGTGCTGTTGCGGTGCTCCATCGCGTCGCCGCTCGCCGCGGGCAGGTAGTCGGCGATGAAGGTGTAGGCGCCGGTCTCGAAGCGGGGGAACTCGCCGAAGATGGGAACCGTCTCGCGCACGATCCGCTCGACCGCCTCGGCGTAGCCGTCCACCGCGGACGCGCTGCCCGCGTGGTGCACCGCCACCCGGAACGTCGGGCGGTGGGCCGGGTCGGACGGGTCCGCCACCGTGAACGTCCGCAGGGCGAAGTCGCTGAGCTCGATGGGGCTGTCGAGGAGGTAGGCGAGGTTCGGCGCCGTGAAGACCAGCGGATTGCCGGTCGGGTAGAGCTGCGTCGCCGCCCGCCATGCCGCTCCCGCGGGCGGCTCGAGCGTGATGCGCGCGGGTCGATCCTCGAGCCCCTCCGCCCAGACGAGCGTCGCCGGCATGTTCATGTGCGCGTGCGTCGCGTCGATGCCGAGGTAGGTGCCGTCGACCCGGTCGCCGAAGAGGCGGTAGCGGACGTGGACGCCGCCCCCGTGGCCGGAGACCGCCCAGTGCGCCGGACCGCGCCGCTCCACCTCCACCGGATCGCCGCCCGCGGACGTGAAGGCGATCTCGATCAGGTTCTTGGCGAATTCGTGGCGCGCGTAGCGCCCGGGAGAGGCGCTGCTCATCCGGACGTGGAGCGGGTCCTCGGCGACGTCGTCGAAGCGGACCTCCGCGGCCAGCCAGCGCTGCGCGGGAACCGGGAACGACAGGCGGTAGTCGACCGGGGGCGGCGACTGCTGCGCGAGGGCGGAGGCCGGCGGACCGCCGCCGAGCACTCCGAGGACTCCGCGGACGACGGATACGCCGCCGCCCGGGGCGGTCGCGAGCAGGCCGGCCGCGAGCAGGCCGGCCGCGAGCAACGCCGCGGCGAGCCGTCCCGCCGGCAAGCGCCCGCGCGCTCGGTGCCGACGGCCCCCGGAGGCGTTCGTTCCGCCGCCGCCGCGGGGCGGGGAGGACGGTCGCGCAGAGGGCGGGCGTCGTCGGCCGGAGGCCTTCATTCGGGCGCCTGGAGCGCGAGCCGCACGAAGTCGGCCTCGGGCTGCGCGCCGAGAATCTCGATCCGGTCGTCGACGACCGTCTTCGGCACTCCGGTCACCTGGTACTGCTGGGCGAGCTCGGGAAACTCGGTCGCCTCGATGGCGGCCGCGGTGACGTGCGGGCTCGCCGCGGCGAGGCGCCAGGCCAGGCTGACCGCCTGGGGACAGAAGCGTCAGGTCGGCGTGACGAACACCTGGATTCCGAGCGGCCGATCGAGCGCCGCGAGCGCGGCGACGCTCTCGTCGCTCAGCCCCGGACCGGCGCCGCCGGCGATCTCGATGGCGCTCACGATCGACTCGATCTCGTAGCCGGCCGGCGCGCCGTAGTAGCGCAACCCGAGGTCCTTCTCGCCGACGATGGCGAGGGCCGGGGCGCGCACGGCGCCGTACTCCGCCACCCGCTCGGCGTCGAGCACGAGGTTGTACTCCTCGACGCGAATCCGGTCCGACAGCCGGGCGATCTCGTCGGCGGTCCGGCGGGCCTCGAAGCACGTCTCGCAGCCGAACGTCTGGGTGAAGAGGACGAGCCGCACCGGGGAGGTCAGGGCCTCGAGGCGGGCGGCGAGGTCGCGCGGATCTCCCGGCGCGGGCATGGGGGCTGGCCGTTCGTCCCTACTTGAACAGATCGTCGAAGGCCTGCCGCGCGCTGCCGGACGCCGTCGACGGACTCGACGCCGCGGCCGGGGACGCGGCGACGGTGGGGGCGGGCGTGCGCGTCTCGCGCTCGACGGTGACGCACGGCGTGAAGTACGTGCAGGTGTTGCGCCCGTCCTTCGGCGACACGCGCGACTTGATGGGCTGCACGCACTCGAACGGGCTTCCGGTGTCGAACCAGCTGCACTGCGCGCACGTATGGAGATCCGTGGAGCAGCGCGAGCACTGCGAGTCGAACTCGATCGACCCGGACAGCGACGCCCCGCAGCGCGCGCACTTGGTGACCTCGTGAAAGCCCGGCATGTTGACCTTGCGGGGCTCGCGCGGCCCGTATCCCCGGCGGGGGCGCCCGTCCCCGCGAGGCTCGCGCAACTCGCGCAAGCGGCTCGGGGCGGGCCGGTCGTCGTCCTGATAGCCTCGCTGCCGGTATTTCCTTGTCATGGGGCTTCCGGAACGGCCGGTGGGCCATTCCCTAGCTTGGTGTACCCTACCGGACGCCGTTTGTCCAGCCCCAAGCGCGCCGGACGCCGGCCCGGCGAGACCGTCGTCGCCACCGTTGATGCAGGAGTGAGCCCGAGCAGCGCACCATGGCCGCCTCCCTGGACGACCTGAAGATCGACCGTTCCCGCGAGCGACGCACCTCGTTCGCCTGGGTGGCGTGGCTCGTCGTGCTCCTCCTCCTGGCCGGCGGCGGCGCCGCCGGCTGGGTCTGGTGGCAGGACGCGCAGACGCCGGTCGTGACGACGGCCGCCGTCTACCAGACGACCGCGGGCGACAGCCAGCCCACGGTGCTGAACGCCTCCGGCTACGTGACGGCGCGGCGGCAGGCGACGGTGTCGGCCAAGGTGACCGGCAAGATCGCCGAGGTGCTCGTCGAGGAGGGCATGGCGGTGGCCGAGGGACAGGTGCTGGCCCGGCTCGACGACTCGTCCGAGCGGGCCTACCTGGCGCTGGCGGAGGCGCAGCTCCAGGCGG
Source organism: Acidobacteriota bacterium (assembly GCA_026707615.1). Taxonomy (GTDB): domain Bacteria; phylum Acidobacteriota; class Vicinamibacteria; order Vicinamibacterales; family UBA8438; genus JAGWAJ01. The sequence continues at coordinate 5,791 of JAPOWL010000257.1, forward strand.
CGCGCGGCGCCCTCGACGAGATGCGGGTGCGGCTGGCGGAGGCGCAGCTCCACCTGGGCCGGATGAGCGTGCTCGTCGACGAGGGCGTCGTCGGGCGGGCGGAGCTCGACACGGCGCAGGCCGAGGTCGATTCGCTGGCCGCGCGGATCGCGCTCCAGCGCGAGCAGGTGGTCGTGTCCGCCCGCGAGATCGACGTCCGGCGCACCGCGCTCGAGGACACCGTCATCCGCGCCCCGTTCGACGGCGTGGCGATCTCGAAGGACGCCCAGCCGGGCGAGATGGTCTCGCCGATCAGCGCCGGCGGCGGCTTCACGCGCACCGGCATCTGCACCATCGTCGACATGGCGTCGCTCGAGATCGAGGTCGACGTCAACGAGAGCTACATCAACCGCGTCGCGGACGGGCAGCGGGTGGTCGCCAACCTCGACGCCTATCCGGACTGGGACATTCCGGGCAGCGTCATCACGACCATCCCCGCCGCGGACCGGCAGCGCGCGACGGTGCTGGTGCGGATCGCCTTCGACGAGCTCGGCGACCCGCGCATCCTGCCCGACATGGGCGTGAACGTCGCGTTCCTCGAGCCGGGGCAGGCCGCCCCGGCGCTCGCGGCCGCGCCGCGCGTCTGGGTGCCCTCCGCCGCGGTGCGCCGCGAGGGCGAGCAGGCGCTGGTCTTCGTCATGCAGGGCGACACGGTCGAGCGGCGGCCGGTCAGCCTCGGCGTCGAGAACGGCGCCGACGTCGAGGTGCTGGCGGGCGTGGCGCCCGGAACGCGCGTGGTGATCGCCGGACCGGCCGACCTGGCCCCCGGCGCGCGGGTGGCGCCCGCCGCGCAACCGTAGAAGTCGGCGCCACAGTGAGGTTTCGGGCATGACCACCAACGGGGCGCTGGTAGACGTCCGCAACGTGCACAAGGTCTTCCGGCGCGGGTCGGAGCAGATCGACGTCCTGCGCGGCGTCGACCTCGAGATCCCGCAGGGCGACTTCGTGGCCCTGATGGGGCCGTCGGGGTCGGGGAAGACGACCCTGCTGAACCTGATGGGCGGCCTCGACACGCCGACGGACGGCTCCATCGCCGTCGCCGGGGACCGCATCGACCGGCTCTCGGGCAGCCGCCTGGCGCGCTGGCGCTCCCGCCACATCGGCTTCGTCTTCCAGCTCTACCACCTGCTGCCGGTGCTGACGGCGGAGAAGAACGTCGAGCTGCCGCTGCTGCTGACCCCGCTGGGGCGCGCCGACCGGCGGCACCACGTGGCGACGGCCCTCGCCGTGGTCGGGCTCCAGGACCGCGCGAAGCACTACCCGCGGCAGCTCTCGGGCGGGCAGGAGCAGCGGGTGGGGATCGCGCGCGCCATCGTCACGGACCCGACGCTGCTGCTCTGCGACGAGCCGACCGGCGACCTCGACCGGCAGGCGGGCGACGAGATCCTCGACCTGCTGCAGGCCCTCAACGCCCAGCACGGCAAGACGATCGTCATGGTCACGCACGACGCCCGCGCCGCGGCGCGGGCCCGCCGCACGCTGCACCTTTCCCAGGGAATGCTCACCACGGAGGCCTCCGCGTGAAGTTCCTGCCCCTCGTCTGGCGCAACCTGCTCCGCCGCAAGGTCCGCACCACGTTCACGCTGCTGTCGATCGTGGTCGCCTTCGTGCTGTTCGGCTACCTGTCGGCCATCCGCGTCGCGTTCGGGATGGGCGTCGACGTGGCGGGCGCCGACCGCATGCTGGTCATCCACAAGGTGTCGCTCATCCAGCCCCTGCCGGAGAGCTACCTCGGGCGCATCGCGGCCACGGGCGGCGTCGAGGACGTGAGCCACATGACCTGGTTCGGCGGCATCTACCAGGACCCGCGCAACTTCTTCGCCCAGTTCGCGGTCGACGCGGAGAGCTACCTCCGGATCTACCCGGAGCTGGGGCTGACCGACGAGGAGAAGCGGCGCTGGCTGGCGAACCGGACCGGGGCCGTCGTCGATCGGGCCACCGCGGACCGCTTCGGCTGGTCGGTGGGCGACCGCATTCCGCTGCAGGGGACCATCTGGCGCACGCGGAACGGGCCGACCTGGGAGTTCACCATCGACGGGATCATCGAGGAGACGAGCGGCGGTGCCGCGCAGTTCCTGTTCCACTACGAGTACCTCGCCGAGGCCAACATCAACGGCCGCGGCTTCGTCGGTCAGTACATCATCCAGGTGGACGACCCGGGGCGCTCGGCCGAGATCGCGGCCGCCATCGACGGCCGCTTCGCCAACTCGCCGGCCGAGACCCGCACGACGACCGAGCAGGCCTTCGCGCAGAGCATGGCGGACCAGCTCGGGAACATCGGGGCGATGCTGACCGCCATCCTGGGCGCGGTGTTCTTCACGCTGCTGCTCATCACGACCAACACGATGGCCCAGGCCATCCGCGAGCGGACGAGCGAGCTGGCGGTGCTGAAGACGCTCGGCTTCACGAACGGCCGCGTCCTGGCGCTGGTGCTGTTCGAGGCGGGCCTGCTCGCCGTCGTCGGGGGCGCGACGGGCCTCGGCCTCGTCGCGCTGGCCATCAGCGGGGGCGACCCGACGGGCGGCTTCCTGCCCGCGTTCTTCATGCCGCCCCGCGACCTGGCCATCGGCGCCGGCCTCGTCCTCGCGCTGGGCGCGATCTCCGCCACCTGGCCCGGGCTGCAGGCGACGCGGCTGCGCATCGTCGACGGGCTGCGGAGGGGTTGATGGGGAGCCTCAGACGGCTGATCGCGGTCACCGCGCTCTCGCTCCGCACGCTGCCGCAGCGCGCCGGCGCCTCCGCGGTGGCGGTCGTCGGCGTGGCCGGCGTGGTGCTGGTCTTCGTCGCCGTGCTCTCGATCGCCGAGGGCTTCCAGGCCGCGCTGGCCGGCGCGGGCTCGCCCGACACGGCCATCGTCATGCGGGGCGGGAGCGACAGCGAGCTCAGCAGCGCCCTGGCCCTGGCCGACACCCGCATCATCAAGGACGCGGCCGGCGTGCGGCGGGCCGACAGCGGCCCCGTCGCCTCGGCCGAGCTCTTCGTCGTGGTCGACGTCCCGAAGCGGACCACGGGCACCATCGCCAACGTGCCGCTGCGCGGCGTCGAGCTCGCGGCGTTCGGGGTCCGGGAGGAGGTGCGCCTCGTCGAGGGCCGCATGTTCCGGCCCGGCACCAACGAGATCATCGTCGGCCGCATGGCGACCACGCAGTTCACGGGGCTCGACCTCGGCTCGGTCCAGCGCTGGGGCGAGAGCACGTGGGAGGTGGTGGGCATCTTCGAGGCCGACGGCACGCTCTCCGAATCGGAGATCTGGTGCGACGCGCGCGTGCTGCAGCCCGCCTACCGCCGCGGCGACTCGTTCCAGTCGGTGCTCGCGCGCCTCGAGTCGCCCGACGTCTTCGACCGCTTCCGGTCCACGCTGACCACGGACCCGCGGCTGGACGTCATGGTCGAGCGCGAGGACACCTACTACCAGGGGCAGTCCGAGCTGGTCCACGCGCTCATCACGGGCCTGGGCACCGTCATCGCGGTCCTGATGGGCATCGGGGCGGTCTTCGGCGCCGTCAACACGATGTACAACGCGGTCGCCGCCCGCACGCGCGAGATCGCGACGCTGCGCGCGATAGGCTTCAGCGGCTCCTCCGTCGTCTTCTCGGTGCTGCTCGAGTCGGCCCTGCTCAGCGCGCTCGGCGGCGTGCTGGGGGGCACGATCGCCTACGCCGCGTTCCACGGCTACCAGACCGCCACGCTCAACTGGCAGACCTTCTCGCAGGTGTCGTTCGCCTTCAACGTCACGCCGGCCCTGCTGGTGCAGGGCGGCCTGTACGCGCTGGCGATGGGCGTCCTGGGAGGGCTGTTCCCGGCCATCCGCGCCGCCCGCCTGCCGATCGTCACCGCGCTGCGCGAGCTGTAGAATCGCGAACCAGGGATGTTCGATACGCACGCCGTCGCCCGCTCGCTGACGGATGCCGACTTCACGCCGGCCCAGGCGGACGCGATCACGAACGCCGTCCGTCTGGCCGCCGAGCAGGGCGACGCCGTCACCTCCGACCAGTTCAAGGCCGGCCTCGCCGAGGTGCGTTCCGAGATCACCGAGGTACGCACGGAGATCGCCGAGGTACGCACGGAGATCGCCGAGGTACGCACGGAGGTCGCCAGCCTCGGCACCCGCCTCTCGACGCAGCTCGCCGAGGCACGCGCCGAGCAGCGGATTCAGATCGCCGAGGTGCGGACCGAGATCGCCAGCCTCGAGACCAGGCTCATCCGCTGGACGGTCGGGACCGTGATCGCGACCGCCACGCTGACGGTCGCCATCCTGCGGCTGCTCGGGCAGGGGTCTGCGCCGTAGAACGGCGCGGACGGCTGCAGGCCCGGCCGGGCGCCAGGCGGAACCGCCAGCGACGATCAGCGGGCCCGGACCGCGGGACGGACGTCGTGGATGAGCCACGCGCCGTCGCGCTGGCGGAGCGCCACGTCGTACGTCCGCTCGCCCCACACCTCGCGGCCGTCGGCCGAGGTCGCCCGCAGCGTCACGGTGGCGTTCGCGAGCAACAGGCGGAGGTCGACGCTCTCGTCCGCCTCCACGAGCGCGATTCGCAGGCCGCCGGCGGGAACGACCAGGGCCGCCGCCGCGGCGGCCAGCGCGTCGCTGCCCTCGGCGGGCGGGAAGGGAGGCCCGAGGTCGGCGGATGCCTCGGCCGTGAAGAAGGCGGCCAGGCGGGCAGCGCGATCCCCACCCATCGGCCCCGGCGCCCCCGCTTCGACGGCCGCGGTCCGCGCGAGCTCCCGCACCGGCGCGAGGACCTCGCTCCCGTCCGACGCCGGCCGCGCCAGCCATACGATGCCTCCGATTGCGGCCGCCGCGCCGATCAGCACGGCCAGGAGCTGCGTTGCGCGTGTCACGGCGGGCTCGGCCCCCTTTCCGGAGCGGCGACACCGAGGCTCCCCCTCACCCGGCGGCGTCCCCACGCGGGCCTCCCCGCCACGGTCGGCCCGATCGTCGGACGGCAGGGGCCTCCGCCGGCGGGCGGGCCTACGGCAGCCGCTCGATCGCCTGGCGCACCTCCGCGTTGTCGGGCAGGGTCGGGATGTCGTAGACCTTCGCGAACGCGATGGCGCCGGTCTTGTCGACCACGAAGACGGCCCGCTCGGAGATGCCGCCCTCCCGCGCGACCCCGTAGGCCTCCGCCACCGCGCCGTGCGGATGGAAGTCGCTGACGAGGTCGTAGGAGATGCCGCCGAGGCTCTTCGCCCACTCGACCTTCGACGGCACCGCGTCGACGCTGACCCCGACGAGGACCGTGTCGCGGTCCGCGAACCAGTCGCGCTCCGCCTCGTAGCCGGTCATCTGGCGGGCGCAGACCGGCGTCCAGGCCAGGGGGTGGAACGCGACGACGACGTTCTTCCGGCCGCGGAAGCTCGACAGCCGGACCTTGCGGCCGAGATGGCTGTCGAGCTCGAAGTCGGGCGCGGCAGCCCCGATGGTGAGCGGCATGTGACCTCCGCCGGCCCGGATCGCGCGGCCCCGCTCCGGCCGGCTGCGGGGGCGGCACCGGGGCGCATCTCGGGCGCGCCCCGGCGTCCGAGAGTCTACCGCGTCGATTCTCGGGTTGCACTTGGCTGACGGGCTCACATAATGTTCGAGTACGCCGCCGCGTGCAGGGCGGCGCCCCTCGGAATCGAGGCGACACGATGCCCATCAGACTCGTCTACGCGTTGATCGCGTTGCTGCTCGTCGTGGCGCTCCCGTCACTGGCCGAGCTCTATACGGAATGGCTCTGGTTCGGCGAGACCGGCTACCAGAGCGTGTTCCTGAAGACGCTGGCCGCCAAGGGACTGATCGGCGCCGCGGTGTTCGTGCCCGCGTTCCTGTTCCTGCTCGGCAACCTGCGGATCGCCCTGCGCAGGTTCACCAGCCCCTACGTGCTCTTCCCCGGGGGCGGCGACCTGCAGCCGATCGTGCTCGAGCCGCGCCATTTCGGGCTCGTGGCCATCCTCGTCTCGGCGCTCCTGGCCTTCTTCCTGGGGGTCGTCGCCTCCAGCCAGTGGCTGGCGATACTCCGCTTCCTGGAACCGACGCCGTTCGGGCAGGCGGATCCCCTGTTCGGCTACGACGTCGGGTTCTACGTCTTCACGCTCCCGTTCCTCGACATCGCCCGCTACATCTGCTTCGCCCTGGTGGTGCTGGCCGCCATCGGCTCCATCGCCGCCTACGTCGGCAGCGCCCGGCTCAGCGTGGGGCCGGAAGGCTTCTCCATCGATCTCAAGGCCCGGCAGCACCTGCTGCTCCTCGGGGCGGGCGCGTTCGCGCTGCTGGCGTGGGGCGCCTACCTCGACATCCCGCGCCTGCTGACGACGCCGTCGGGCATCGTCTTCGGGGCCTCGTTCGTCGACGTCAACCTGCGGCTCTACGTCCTGCAGGGGATGCTGGTCGTCGCGGGGCTCGGCGCGGCCGCCGCGGCGTACGCGGCGTTCACGCGGGCCAACTGGCCGGTGGCGGCCGGCGTCGGCGCCTACGTCGTGGTCTGGATCGGCGGCGGCGGGGCGGCCACGGGCCTCCAGCAGCTCGTCGTCACCCCCGACGAGCAGCAGCGCGAGGCGCCCTACCTCGTCCACAACATCGCCGCCACGCGGCAGGCCTTCGACCTCGACGCGGTCGAGGAGCGGGCGGTCTCGGGCGACGCCCTGCTGACGCTCCAGGACATCGAGGACAACGCGGAGACCATCAACAACGTGCGGCTGTGGGACCACCAGCCGCTGCTCGACACCTTCGCGCAGATCCAGGAGATCCGCACCTACTACGAGTTCGCCTCGGTCGACAACGACCGCTACGTGGTCGACGGCGAGTACCGCCAGACGATGCTCTCGAGCCGCGAGCTCAACTCGGACAGCCTGCCCAACCGCTCGTGGATCAACGAGCGGCTGCAGTACACGCACGGCTTCGGGGTGGCGCTCGGCCCCGTGAACCAGGTGACGCAGGAAGGGCTGCCGGTGCTGTTCATCCAGGACCTGCCGCCGCGCTCCGAGACCGACCTGGCCGTCGAGCAGCCGAGCATCTACTTCGGCGAGCTCTCGAACGACTACGTGCTGGTCAACACCGGCACCGACGAGTTCCACTACCCGGAGGGCGAGGACAACGTCTCGACGCGCTACGACGGCTCGGGCGGCGTCGAGATCGGCAGCCTGTTCCGCCGGCTGCTGTTCAGCCTGCGCTTCCGCTCCTACGAGATCCTCGTCAGCGGCCAGCTCGACGCCGACAGCCGGGTCATCTACCACCGCAACATCTCGGACCGGGTGGCGACCATCGCGCCGTTCCTGCGCTACGACGCCGACCCCTACCTGGTGATTGCCGACGGCCGGCTCTACTGGATGCGGGACGCCTACACGGTCTCCGACCGCTACCCGTACTCCACGCCGGTCACGAACGGCATCAACTACATCCGCAACTCGGTCAAGATCGTCATCGACGCCTACAACGGGACGACGACGTTCTACCTCGCGGAGCCGGACGACCCCATCGGCACGACGCTGGGCAAGATCTTCCCCGGCCTGCTGAAGCCCCTCGACGAGATGCCGGAGACGCTGCAGCAGCACATCCGCTACCCGGAGGGCATCTTCTCGCTGCAGACGGCGATGTTCTCGACCTTCCACATGACCAATCCGAGCGTCTTCTACAACCGGGAGGACGAGTGGGAGGTGCCGGTCATCGACAACGAGCAGATGGAGCCGTACTACACGATCATGCGGCTGCCGGGAGAGGAGCGCGCGGAGTTCATCCAGATGCTGCCGTTCACGCCGCGCGGCAAGAACAACCTGGCCGCCTGGATGGTGGCGCGCAGCGACGGCGAGAACTACGGCAAGATGCTCGTCTTCCAGTTCCCGAAGCAGAAGGTCGTC
>JAPOWL010000150.1 GCA_026707615.1 Acidobacteriota bacterium
CCGAAGGGGACCATCCTGCACACCGTGTCGTGGCACGACAACACCGCCAACAACCGCCACAACCCGGACCCGTCGGCGTGGGTAGGCTGGGGCGGCCGCACCATGGACGAGATGGGCCACGGCTGGACGGACGTCGCGTTCATGACCGACGAGCAGTACGCCCGGCGCCTGGCCGAGCGCGAGGCGCAGGCGAACGACGAGTAGCGGACGGAAGCTCACCCCGCCAGCCGTGTTCCGCAAGCCGGTCTTCTGGGCCGCGTTCGCCGCCGCCTCCGCCGCCTGCGCGGCGTTCGCGGTCCTGAACTTCCCGCGGGCGTTCTCGATGGTCGAGCTCGACCTCGAGATGGACCGCGCCGGCGCCCTGGCCGAGGCGCGCCGGCTGGCCGGCGAGCGCGACTGGGGCCCGGCGGACTACCGCCAGGCGGCCAGCTTCCGGGTCGACGACCGCGCCCGCAGCTTCGTCGAGCTCGAGGGGGGCGGCGCCGCCGCCTTCCAGGACCTGCTGCGCGACGGCCCGTTCCATCCCTACCAGTGGATCGTCCGGCACTTCCGCGGCGGCGAGGTGCGCGAGGTCGAGGTCCGCTTCCGACCCGACGGCACGCCGTACGGCTTCCACGAGCGGCTGCCCGAGGACGCGCCCGGCGCCGTGCTCGACGCGACCGCGGCCCGCGCCATCGCGGAGGAGAGCGGAACCGGCGCCCCCTGGAACGTCCCGCTCGACCGCTACGAGCCGGTGGAATCGTCCCTGGAGGAACGCCCCGGTGGCCGGGTCGATCACACGTTCGTCTACGAGCGCAGCGACCGGCAGGCCGGCGAAGGGCGCTTCCGGCTGCGGCTCGTCGTGAGCGGCGACCGCCTCACGGAGCTGACGCACGTGCTCCAGGTGCCGGAGGCGTTCGACCGCCGCTTCGAGGCGATGCGCTCCGCCAACGAGGGCATCACGATCGGCGGCGGTTTCCTGACCATCCTCCTCTACGGCGTCGGCGGCATCGGCGTCGGCCTGTTCGTGCTGCTGCGGCAGCGCCGCGTGCTGTGGCGGACGCCGCTCGCCTGGGGCGCCGGCGTCGCCGTTGCACAGCTCCTGGCCGGACTCAACCAGTGGCCGCTGCTCTGGATGGGGTACGACACCGCGGTCTCCGAGACCGGCTTCGCCCTGCAGCAGGCGGCGGCGCTCGCGGCCCTGACCCTCGCGTTCACGGGAGTCTTCACGCTCTCGTTCATGGCCGCCGAGAGCCTGTCGCGCAGCGCCTTCCCGCACCACGTGCAGTTCTGGCGCTCGTGGTCGCGCGACGGCGCCCGCTCCTGGCCCGTGCTGGGGCAGACCCTGGCCGGCTACCTCATCGTCGGCATCGACCTGGCGTTTCTCGTCGGCTTCTACTGGATCACCACCGGCTATCTCGGCTGGTGGTCGCCCTCCGACACGCTGCTCAACCCCGATTCGCTCGCGACGCCGTTACCCTGGCTCGGCCCCATCGCGCTGTCGCTCCAGGCCGGCTTCTGGGAGGAGTGCCTCTTCCGCGCCGTGCCGCTGGCCGGGGCGGCGCTGATCGGCGAGCGGTTCGGTCACCGCCGCGCCTGGATCGCGGGCGCGTTCGTCGTGCAGATCCTCCTCTTCGGGGCCGGCCATGCCGCCTATCCGACGCAGCCGTCCTATGCGCGGGTCGTCGAGCTGATCGTCCCGTCGACCATCTTCGGCCTCCTCTACCTGCGCTTCGGCCTGCTGCCGGCCATCGTCATGCACTTCGCGTTCGACGCCGTGCTGTTCGCGATGCCGCTGTTCGTGTCGTCGGCTCCCGGCGCCCGGGTGGACCAGGCCATCTTCCTGCTTCTGTTCCTGACGCCGCTCTGGGTCGTGCTCCGCGCCCGCTGGCGGGGCGGCGGCTGGATCGAGGCGGGGACGGAGCTGCGCAACGAAGGCTGGAGCCCGCCCGCGGTCGACGCCCGCGGCGAGACCGCCCCGCCGCCGCGCGCGGAGCCGCTGGCCCTGCCGCCGGCACCTGCGGCAATCGGGGTCGGCGTCGTCGGCCTCGGGCTCTGGGCGTACGCGGCGGCCACCCCGAGCGAGGCACCGCGCCTCGCGGCGGATCGCACGGCGGCGCTGGCCGCGGCCCGCGAGACGCTCGCCGCGCAGGGCGTCGATCCCGGCGACTGGACGGTGACGAGCACGGCACGAGGAGGCCTCGGCGTCGAGCACCGCTTCGTCTGGGGCGAGGCCGGCCCGGAACGGCACCGCGCGCTGCTGGGCACCTACCTTGCGCCCCCGCGGTGGCGGGTGCGGCACGCCCGCTTCACGGGCGACGTGGCGGCGCGCGCCGAGGAGCACATCGTCTGGGTCGGCGCGGACGGCGCGACGGTACGGCGGGAGCATCGGCTGGCGGAGGACACGGCCGGGGCGGCGCTGGCCGAGGAGGCGGCGCGGCGGCTGGCGCACACCGAGCTCGGCGAAGCGGAGACCCTCGCCGAGGTGTCGGCCGAGTCGACGCGCCGGCCCGGGCGCACGGACTGGACCTTCACGTTCCGCGACGAGGCGGTCGGCGGCCTGGCGGGCGGCGAGGCGCGCGTCGAGGTCGAGATCGCCGGCGACGAGGTCGTCGACCTGCGCCGCCACGTGTTCGTCCCCGAGGCCTGGCGCCGGGCGGACGAGCGGCGGGCGGCGACGCTGTCCATCGGCTTCATCGCGTCGAGCGCGCTCGCCGGACTCCTCCTGGTGGCGGGAGCCGTCGCCGCCGTGGTCGGCTGGACCCGCGGACGCTTCCGGGTCCGGACCGGGCTCACGCTCGCCGGGGTGGCGTTCGGCGCGGCCGCCGTCGGCCTGGCGAACGACTGGCCGATCCTGATGGACGGGCTCTCGACCGCCCAGCCGCTCCCGTTGCAGCTCGGCATGGGTCTCGTGGGCGCGCTCATCGGCGGTGGACTGATCGCGATCGTCCAGGGGCTGCTGGCGGGCCACACGCATGCCCTCGTGGTCGCCGCCCCGTCCGTGGAGCCGGACGCGCAGCCGGGCGCCGGAAGGCGGGTGGCCGCCCTGACGGGACTCGCGCTCGGCCTTGCCTTCCTGGGTATTCTGGCCCTGGCAGAGCAGGTCCTCGACGGTGCCGATCCCCCCTGGTCGGCCTACTTCGCGGCATCCTCGGCGGCCCCGTGGCTGGCGGCCGCGCTCTCCCCCATCCGTTCATTTCTGCTGCTGGCGCTGGGAACGCTGCTCGTGGTGACGGGCGTCAACTCGTTCACGGCAGGCTGGACCCGCCGGAGAGCGGCGGGCGGTGCGGCGCTGGTGCTCGTCGGAGCGCTTCTGGGACCCGGCACGGCGCCGGGAGACCCGCTGGCGTGGGCGGTGACCGGGATTCTCGCCGGCGGCCTCCTGCTGGGCGCCTACGTATGGGTGCTGCGCGCGCATCCGGCGCTCGTGGTCGTCGCGGCGGCCGCGATGACGGTGCCCGGCCTGCTGGAGCGCGCCATGGAGCAGGCGTACGCGGGCGCGCTCGTCGGCTCGCTGGCGGGCGCCGCCGCCGTGTCGTACCTGGCCTGGCGCTGGTTCACGCACCTCGCGCCGGCACGAGAATGAGGCCTCCGCGATGAGCCGCGTCTACGTCATTCACGAGAACGACGCCTGGGTGGAGCCGCTGCGCGCGGCCTTCGACGAGCTCGGCGTCCCCTTCACGGAGTGGTTCCTGGACGAGGGCACGGTCGACCTCACCGTGCCGCCGCCCGACGGGGTCTTCTACAACCGGATGAGCGCGTCGTCGCACACGCGCGGCCACCGCTACGCCCCCGAGCACACCGCGGCGGTCCTTGCGTGGCTCGAGCGCCATGGCCGCCACGTCGTCAACACGGGCCGCGCCCTGCAGCTCGAGATCAGCAAGGTGGCGCAGTACGCGGCGCTCGAGGCGCACGGCATCCGCACCCCCGAGACGGTAGCCACGATCGGGTGCGACGCGCTCGTCGAGGCGGCCCGCCGCTTTCCGGCGCCGTTCATCACCAAGCACAACCGGGCCGGCAAGGGGCTCGGAGTGCGCCGCTTCGACGACGCGGAGGCCCTCGAGCGCTACGCCCGGAGCGACGACTTCGAGCCGTCCGTCGACGGCATCACGCTCATCCAGCGCTACATCGACGCGCCCGAGCCGTGCATCACGCGCGTGGAGTTCGTCGGGGGCCACTTCCTCTACGCGGTGCGGGTCGACACGAGCCAGGGGTTCGAGCTCTGCCCCGCCGACGCCTGCCGGGTCGACGACGCGTTCTGCCCCGCCGGCGACGCCGGCGATGGTGGCGAAGAGGGACTGTTCCGCATCCTCGAGAACTTCAACCACCCGCTCCTCGGGCCGTACACCCGCTTCCTGCACGCCAACGGAATCCACATCGCCGGCATCGAGTTCATCGTCGACCGCGACGGCGTCGCCTACACCTACGACGTCAACACCAATACGAACTACAACAGCGCCGCGGAGGCCGCGACGCCGCACTCCGGCATGCGCGCGATCGCGTCCCACCTGGGCCGCGAGCTCGCGCAGCTCGACCGGCAGGCCGCGAGCCGCGCCGACGGGATGGCGATCGGGAGGCCGGAGTCTGTGGCCCAGGAGTCCTGAAGGACTCCTGAAGGACCCCTGAAGGACTCCTGAAGGTTTGGGCTCCACTGCGCTGCGTTCGGCGACGCAAGCCCCTGGAAGACTCGGGCTCCTGTAGGATCGATGCGCCAAGCGGAGCCGGCGGGCGACCCTTGGCGAGTGCGTGGCGGCCGCCGTCGGTGCGGGCGCTGGCGTGCATCGGTCGCGGGCTCGAGCTCGTCGTGTTGCAGGCGCGTCCCGGCGCGCCGTCAGGGAGGAATCAGCATGCGGATCTGGTTGGGGCTACTCACCGCGGCACTCGTCGTGTTCGCACCGGCGGGCGCCGCCGCCGACGTGACGATCGAGGACTGGCGGGGCGAGTCGGTGACGGCCCGCGAGGGTTCGGTCGACTCGGACGGAGTCAACATCGTCTTCCACTCCGCCGGCGAGGGGCCGCTGGTGGTCTTCGTGCACAGCATCGTCGGCCCCTGGTTCGACTGGCGCAACCAGATGGTCGCGCTCTCGGAGCACTACCGCGTGGTCGCCATGTCGACCCGCGGCACGGACAAGAGCGACAAGCCGACCGGGGTCGAGAACTACACGATGGCGAAGATCTCGGGCGACATCGCCGCCATCATCGACCACTTCGGCGAGGAGCGCGCGATCATCGTCGGGCAGGACAGCGGCGGCTTCTACGCCTGGCACTTCGCGATGACCCACCCGGACCGGACGGAGCGGCTGATCTCGCTCGGCACCGTGCATCCCGCCGGCCTCATCCGCGAGCTCGCGAGCGATCCGGAGCAGCAGCAGGCCAGCACGTTCCAGCGGGGCATGCAGGAGAATCCGGACGCGGCGGCGAACTTCGGCGCCCAGATGCGGGCCTTCGCCGCTCAGGGCGCCGAGGGCGACCCGCTCGCCGCGCTCCGCGCGGAGGCGGTCGAGCGCATCGACCCCGAGTCGGTCGTCAACTTCTACAAGGCCAACTGGCCGCGCCCCCCGTTCAGTCTCGAGACCGAGGGCTTCGGGTTCCGCATCGGGGAGTTCCCGGCCGTGCAGGCGCCGACCCTCCTCATCTATGGAAGGAACAGCCAGCCGTTCAGGCCCGGCACGCTGAACGACCTGTGGCAATGGGTCGACGGCGAGCTGACCATCCAGGTGCTTCCGGACGTCGGACACGGACCGCACAACGAGGCGCCCGGGATCGTGACGCCGCGCATCCTGGAGTGGCTGGGCGCGGGCGGCGCTTCGAACTGACGGCGGGGGCGACGCGGGCAGGAGAATCGCGATGAACGCCAGTGGTCTCGATCGACGGCGCTTCCTCGCGCTCGGTTCGCTGGGGGCCGCCGCGGTCGCAGGCCGACCGGCCTTCGGCGGACGACCGGCCTTCGCGGGACCGCCGGCGGGTGTCTCGCCGGCGGCGGGGTCCGCTTCGTCGCCGGAAGTGGCGGCCCAGGCAACGTCTCCGCACGCCGGGGCCGGGGTCGAGCCCGGAGCCGGACCCGTACGCATGACCGGCGACGGCCTCGGGCTGACGCCGGCCGAGACCGCGGCGCTCTGGGCGGAGCTGGCCGCCGACGGCCGGATCGAGCGCGACAGCTACTCCAACGGCGGTGCCGTGGCCGCGCTCGAGGCGCACTTCGCCGAGGTGCTCGGCAAGGAGCGCGCCGTGTTCCTGCCCACCGGCACGCTCGCCAACCACCTGGCGGTGCGCACGCTGGCCGGGGGCACCGGGCGCGCCATCGTGCAGGCCGAGAGCCACCTGTTCAACGACTCCGGCGACTGCGTGCAGACCCTGAGCGGAATCACGCTGATGCCGCTGGGACCGGACCGGGCCGGCTTCCGCCTCGACGAGGTGCAGGAGGTCATCGCGCGCACGGCGGGGGGCCGCGTGTCGAGGCCCGTCTCGGTCATCTCGATCGAGACTCCGGTCCGGCGGCGCTACGGGGAGACGTTCGACCAGGGGGAGCTCGACCGCATCACCGCGTTCGCGCGGCGGGAAGGTATCGGGCTGCACCTCGACGGCGCGCGCATCTTTCTCCAGAGCGCCGCCACCGGGCGATCCGTGGCCGACTACGCGCGGCCGTTCGACACGGTCTACGTGTCGCTCTACAAGTACTTCAACTCCGTCTCCGGCGCCGTCCTGGCCGGCCCGGGCGCCCTTCTCGACGAGCTGTTCCACGTGCGCCGGATGTTCGGCGCCGGGCTGCCGGGGGCGTGGCCGTTCGCGGCCCTGGCCCGCCACTACGCTCCGGGTTTCACCGGCCGCTTCCGGCAGGCCCTCGCCGTCTCGGAAGCCTTCATCGAGCGACTCGGCCGGCACCGAGCCTTCGAGGTGGAGCGCATCCCGGCGGGCACGAACCTCTTCCGCCTGCGGGTCGCACAGGCGGACGGAGCCGCCTTCCGGGCGCGGCTCGGCCGGCGCGGAATCCACCTCGGCGCGCCGCGAGGCTTCCGCCGCGGCGGCCCCGAGGGCGGCGGCCCCGATCGGGCTCGCTTCCTCGTGGCGGTCAACGAGACGTGGAACCGCACCTCGGGGGATGCGTTGGCCGATACATTCATCGGAGCGCTGCGCGCATGAGCCCGGGCCGAACGAGATCGGCGGCATCGGGCCCCGCGGCGGCGACCGCGGCCCCGCGTCCCTGCGCACGACGGTCGCGAGCATGCTGATCAGCGCATCCGAGTTCGTCGAGTTCCTGCGGGCGCAGCTCGACGAGCTGGCCCGGACGGAGTTCGATCAGGTCCGCTACGGCGACACCGGGACGGCGTCCCTGCTGGCGCTGATCCTGGTTGCCGCCTGTCTGCTCACGCTCGCCCGGCGCTCGCTGACGCGACGCGCCCACGCCCGCCAGCACTCGGGGCATTCCGTGGCCCGCCGCTTCCGGCGCGGGCCCATCGCCGGCGTGCTCTACGTCGTCCCCAAGCTGCTCCTGGGGCTGGCCGTGGCGGCGCTGCTCGTCGCCGCGTCCGATCCGTTCCTGACCGCGACCGAGCAGGTTACGGGGGACGTCGAGTCGCGCGTGCGGATCGACCTCGTCGACACGTCGCTGTCGATGGCGTGGGAGTTCGCGAGCACCGACCGGTCGCGGGCGGAGGTGGCCCGCGAGGCGCACCTCGCGTTCCTCGAGATGCGGCGGCAGAAGAACGACCGCGTGTCGCTGTGGATGTTCTCGTCGTACCCCTACATGGTCGACGACTTCGTGCTCGACGACGAGCTCTACTACTACCAGGTGATGGACGCGCCGTACGTCACGGTGAAGATCCTCGCCCCGGAGCCGGGCACGGCGCGCGATCGCTTCTACGTGAGCGAGGACCGGGTCCAGATCATCCCGAGCGAGGGAACGACGGACATCGTGCGGGCGCTCAAGGCGGTCATCCGGCACTTCGACCAGGACGAGGCGATCCTGGGCACCAACGTCACCGCCCACCGCGCGGTCCTGATCATCACCGACGCCGACGTCGACGAGATGCCGTCGGCCGAGTTCGTGGCCCTGAACCAGCGCAACATCGTCCCCTACGTCATCTACATCAACACGACCGACGCGCGCGCCGCCCGCCTGGAGGTCTCGTCCACCCCGCCCCTCATCGAGCAGATCCGGGACTTCGGGGGCGATTACTTCGACGTCACCGACCAGGACAGCCTGGAGCGCGCCTACGAGGCCATCGACGAGCGCGAGGCGGTGCGCGTCGAGCTCACGCACCGCGCCCTGAAGGTGCCGATCTACTCGCGCTTCCTGCTCGTCAGCCTGGCCCTGCTGGTGGTCGGCATCCCGGCCGGCTTCGTCGCGGAGCTCCTCTGGGGGACCCACCCCTAGGAGCTTGCGCCGTAGAACGCAACGCAGCGGAGTTCCGCGGCGCGAGCTCCCAGCCCGCCGTTCGTCGCGCAAGGTCGCGCTGCGGCCTCCGCCGCCGGTTGACAGCGCGGCCCGTCACGCGGCACATTAAGCAGATCACGCAGAAGACCGTCGGCGGTCGGACCGCCGGCAGCTCTCCGCGTACGCGTATCCGCGAGGGGAGGCAGTTCCATGAAGGCCCGAGGCATCCGTTCGCTCGGCGTTGCCGCCGTCGCCGCCACCCTGCTGCTGGTTCCCGGGACGGCAAGCGCGCAGGCGGACGACCCCACGTTCACCCGCGACGTGGCGCCCATCCTGCAGCGCTCCTGCCAGAGTTGCCACCGCGAGGGGGCGATCGCCCCGATGTCGCTCCTGACCTACGAGGAGACGCGGCCCTGGGCCCGCGCCATCCGCGAGAAGGTCGAGACGCGGACCATGCCTCCCTGGTTCATCGACAAGAACATCGGCGTGCAGGGCTTCAAGTACGACCGCTCGCTGAGCGACGGCGAGATCGAGACCATCGTCGACTGGGTCGACGCGGGCGCCCCGCGCGGCAACCCGGCCGACATGCCGCCGCCGGTGGAGTTCGCCGATCGCGACATCTGGCACACCGGCGAGCCCGACTGGATCGTGCCGATTCCGGAGCCCTTCGTGGTTCCGGCGGAGGGCGCCAACTGGTGGGGCGACCTCTTCTCCGAGTCCGGCCTGACCGAGGACCGCTGGATCAAGGCGGTCGAGACGAAGCCGTCGGCCGAGGGCTTCCCGGTGGTGCACCACGCGGTGACCCGGCTGCAGGAGTCCATCGACTCGGACGAGGGCGACTTCCTCAACGAGTACGCGCAGGGCAAGAACGGCGACGTCTTCCCCGAGGGCACGGGGCGCCTCGTCAAGGCGGGGTCGATCATCCGCTTCAACATGCACTACGCCTCGATCGGCGAGGAGCGCACGGACCGCACCAGCGTCGGCCTCACCTTCTACCCCAAGGGCGAGGAGCCGGAGCACGAGCTCTTCTCGCGGGGCCTCGGCCAGAACTACGACCTCGACATCCCGCCCGGCGAGGACGACGTGCGGCACGACAGCTACCACACGTTCGACGCCAACGTCCGCCTGACCGGGTTCCAGCCGCACCTGCACAACCGCGGCAAGCGGCAGTGCATCGAGGCGATCTACCCGGACGGCGAGGTCGAGACGTTGAGCTGCGCGGACTGGGACTTCGGCTGGCACATCGTCTACAACTACGCGGACGACGTGCAGCCGCTGCTGCCGAAGAACACCATCCTGCACACGATCACGTGGCACGACAACTCCCGTGCCAACCGCTGGAACCCGGATCCGCGCAACTGGGCCGGCTTCGGGCAGCGGTCGAGCGACGACATGAGCTTCACCTGGACGAGCTGGTTCGAGCTCAGCGACGAGGAGTTCGAGGCGGCGGTCGCCGAGCGCGAGTCCCTGACCGCGAACGACAACTAGGAGTCCGCGCCGCCGTCAGGGCGACGAATGGCGGGCCGGGAGTCTGCGCCGCAGACGGCGACGACTCCTGGAGGGTTGGTTGGGCGCCGGGCGGAGGCCGCGGCGCGACCGTGCGGTCGCGGCGACGAATGGCGGGCCAGGGCCGCGGGGACGGCACCGGCGTCGTGAGCATTACGGCGCTGTCCGCGGCGCGCCGACGGTGGTGATGAGGACGGTCATGACCAGGGAAGGGCAGCGGTCGGCGGCGGTAGCGGCAGTCGGGGTCGCGCTGGTGGCGTCCCTTGCGGCCGTGCCCGCCGAGGCACAGGTGCGATGGGACCGGGGGCAGAACGTGGCCCCCGTCTACGAGGGCTGGACGCAGAACGACGACGGCTCCTACACGTTGTATTTCGGGTACCTCAACCGCAACTACCGGGAGACGCCGCACATCCCGCTCGGCGAGGCCAACTTCTTCGAGCCCGGCCCCCCCGACCGCGGGCAGCCCACGCACTTCTACCCGCGGCGCCAGCAGTTCGTCTTCACCGTCGAGGTGCCGGCGGAGTTCGGCGACGGCGAGCGCGATCTCGTCTGGACCCTCACCCCTGCGGGCCGGACGGACAAGGCGTACGGGTCGATCTGGCTCTCCTGGGAGCTCGACGGGGGCGTGCTGCGGGCCAACCGCGGCATGGGCCTGCAGGGTGCGCCGGCCGACAACCAGCGGCCGGACATCTCGCTGCCCGGCGGGACCGAGCTCGAGGTCACGCTCCCCGACACGCTGACGCTGACCGCCGTCGTCAGCGACGACGGGATCCCGGGACCGCGTCCGCCCGCAAGGGCGCCGTCGGACGCCCGGGCGGCGGCCGCGGCCCGGCTGCGGGCGTCGCTCCCGAGCCCGAACAACCAGGCCGTCGTCAGCGCGCGGGTGGCCGGCGAGACCGGCCTCGCCCTCACCTGGACGCAGTACCGGGGCTCCGGCGCGGCCACGTTCGACCCGCAAGCCATCCCCGTCGAGGGCGGCCGCGGCGGCGAGGCCGTCACCACCGTCCGCTTCGACGAGCCCGGCACCTACGTGCTGCGCGGCTACGCCGACGACTCCATCCAGACCACGCCGGTCGACGTCACCGTGACCGTACACCCGGCCGCGACCTCTCCGTGACCGGGCCCACGAGGGCACAGGCGGCGGGCGGGTCGTTCCCTGGCGGTGCCTGCGGGCACGGCCTCTCCGCGGCGGGGCCCACGAAGGCGAAGGCGGCGGGCAGGTCGTTCCGTCCCCGCGCGTGCGGGCACCGCCTGTCCCCGACCGGCGGCGGCTTCCGGCACGCGGCGCCGCCGCTCCGGAGACGGGCGGTGCGGCGGTTCGGCGCGGTGCTCCTGGCGCTGGCCGCGGCGTTTCCCATCCTCTCCGGCGTCGCCGCGGCGGATGGTGTCTACGTGCGCGCCGGCGTGGGACTCGACCGTTCCTCCGACGCCCGGTTCCGCGACGCGGACTGCGCGACGCACGCCCTGTACGGCTGCGAAACCGGGACGGACGGCGCTCCCTACGGCGCGCTCGGCGACTTCGGAGCCCTCACCGGCGTCGAGGTCGGCATCGGCTACCGCGCGGCACCGGCTCTCCGCATCGAGGGTCTGCTGCAGTCCCGGCCGCGCGCCGCCTACTCCGGCCGCGCCAACTTCCTCGCCGCGGACCGCCGGCAATCGGTGTCGGCCGACCTGTCCGTGCTCTCCGGCCTGGCCGCGGCGTACGCCGACCTGGCCGAGCTGGGCGTGCCGGGGCTCGGTCACCTGCGTCCGTTCGTCGGCGGCGGGGCAGGCGTCTCGCGCATCGCCCTGGACGAGACCACGATGACGTTCCCGCGCACGAAGACCCTGGTTCCCGCGGGCCGGCGGACCAGCCTCGCCTGGATGGCGGCGGCGGGGCTCGCGATGCCGCTCGGCGGCGCCGCGACGCTCGACTTCGCCTGGCGCTACCTGGCGTCCGGCCGCGCCGCCACCGGCGCGGGGACCGGCCGCGTGCAGTACCACGACGGCAGCATCCACTACCGCGACGGCCGGCCCAACGAGTTCCGCCTCGGCGAGACCCACGCCCGACTCGCGAGCCACGGGCTGCAGCTCTCGCTGCGCTACGCATTCTGAAGGCGCACCATGTACTCAGTCACCAAGCGCATAGACTTCTGTTACGGGCACCGCCTGCTGAACTACGACGGCGTCTGCAAGCACCCCCACGGGCACAACGCCGTCGCGGAGGTGGAGGTGCGGACCGAATCGCTCGACGACCGGCACATGGTCTGCGACTTCAGCGACATCAAGCGGGTAATCAAGGGCTGGATCGACCGCGAGCTCGACCACAAGATGATCCTCCACCGCGACGACCCGCTCATCGCCCCGCTCCGCGAGCTGGGCGAGCCCGTGTTCATCAGCGACGAGAACCCCACCGTCGAGCACATCGCCCGCCTCATCTTCGAGCAGACCCGCGCACACGGCTTCCCCGTCGTCCGCGTCACCGTCTGGGAGACCCCGACCTCGTTCGCCACCTACCAGCCCGCCGCGGAGTGACGATCTCGGTCGAGATACGGCGCCTGGTCGTTCTGATCGAGGCACATGGTCATGAGATTTGAAGACTATTCCCTCACCGTGACCCCGCTTCCCGCGGACGAAGGGGGCGGCTACCTGGTCATCATTCCCGATCTGCCGGGATGCATGGCCGACGGCGCTACGATCGACGAGGCGATCGACGAAGCCCGCGACGCTTTCGAGGCGTGGATGATGGCGGAGGAGGAGGACGGCCGCGAGCTGCCGGTGCCGAAATCCTACAGCGGGCAGTTCGTGCAGCGCATCCCCAAGAGCCTGCACATGCAACTCGCGCGTCGCGCCGCCGTGGAGGGTGTCAGCTTGAACCATCTTGCCGCGACCCTGCTGGCCCAGGGGGCTGGCGAGCAGAAGCCGGACGTAGGTGCCGCAGTCACAGCAGGAGGTGCGGGAGGCCGACCACGGGTCGGAACGGGATCATCGTGACCTCGCGCGATCGGACCTCGTTCGCCACCTGCGAGCCGGGCACCGCTCGGTAGCGTCCGCGGCTCGGCCTGCGCTTGGGATCACGATGGGGTAGAATCCGGTCTTCGTTGTCTACCGTGGAGGTGCGATGAGCCTCAACATCAAGAACGAGGAGACGTGCCGGCTTGCCGGCGAACTCGCCCGGCTGACCGGCGAGACGATGACCGGGGCGATTACGGCGGCGCTACGCGAACGGTTGCAGCGGGAGAAGCGACAACGCGACGTGGATCGCCGCGTCGAGAGGCTGCTCGCGATCGGCGAGCAGTGCGCCAGCCGACTCGCTCCGGGGCCGTCGGCGACCGAGCACGG
Organism: Acidobacteriota bacterium; assembly: GCA_026707615.1. Classification (GTDB taxonomy): domain Bacteria; phylum Acidobacteriota; class Vicinamibacteria; order Vicinamibacterales; family UBA8438; genus JAGWAJ01. Next base: position 13,181 of record JAPOWL010000150.1, read on the forward strand.
CGAACTGCTCTACGACGAGCGGGGTCTGCCCAAGTGATCGTGGACACGTCGGCCGTGCTCGCCGTGCTCTTCCGCGAAGAGGGTGCGGCACATTTCGCACGGCGGATCGTTACCGCCCCACGTTGCCGGCTGTCCGTCGCCAATCTGCTGGAGGCATCGATCGTAGTCGGGAGTCGCGGCGGCTCGACGGACGCGGATCTCGACCTGTTCGTCGAGGAGTCGGGCATCGAGCTGATGCCGGTCACCCTCGAACAGGTCGCGGCGGCCCGCCGGGCATGGCGCCGGTTCGGCAAGGGGCGCCATCCCGCGGCCTTGAACTTCGGCGACTGCTTCGCGTACGCGCTCGCCACGTCGACCGACGAGCCTCTCCTCTTCAAGGGCGAGGACTTCGCCCGGACCGACGTGACGCGGGCGT
>JAPOWL010000509.1 GCA_026707615.1 Acidobacteriota bacterium
CGCCGCCGAGCTGGTTGTCGCCCGCGGTGGCGAGGACCTCGACGACGCCTTCCTCGATCCGCACCACCGAGACGTCGAACGTCCCGCCTCCCAGGTCGTAGACGAGCAGGGTGCGGCTCCCGGCCGTGCCGCTCTCGTAGCTGAGCGCGGCGGCCGTCGGCTCGTTGAGGATGCGGACCACGGTCAGGCCGGCGATCTCCCCGGCCTCCCGCGTCGCCTGGCGCTGGGCGTCGTTGAAGTAGGCGGGGACGGTGATGACCGCCTTGCGCACGTCCCGGCCGAGCGCGCGGTCGGCCCGCTCCTTGAGCGCCTTGAGGATGAACGCGGAGATCTCCTGCGGGCTGTAGGCATCGGTCCCCATCCGCACCTGGGTGCCGGAGCCCATCAGGCGCTTGATCGACAGCACCGTCCGCTCGGGGGCGGCGGCGGCCTGATTGCGGGCCTGCTGCCCGACGATGACCGTGCCGGCATCGTCGAGCCCCACGCACGAGGGGAGGATCGCCTCGCCGCGCTCCCGCACGATCGTCGGTTCCCCGCCTTCGATGATCGCCACCTCGGAGTTCGTGGTGCCGAGGTCGATGCCGATGATGGGTTCGCTGTCGTTCGCCCCGCCTGCCATCGCCGTCACTCCTGCCCGGGACTTCGGTTCACCGCCACGTCCGCGAAGCGCAGCACGTCGTCGCCCCGCACGAACCCGCTCCGCAGCTCCTCGACCACCCGTCCGTCCTCGATCCCGCCGACGCGGCGCGCCTCGACCGCGTGCATCACGCGGCCGTCGAAGGCCCGCCCCACGGTCTCCACGCGGCGCACGTCGAACCGGGCGAGCATCCGGTCGAACCGGCGGATCGCGAGGTCGTAGCCTTCCACGACGCCGCGGACGCCGCGCGGCGGGCGGCGGAACCACCGGGGTCGATCCCGCAGCCGGACCGCGGCCTCCCGGCCGCGCGCCAGTGCGTCGCGCACCTCCAGCGTCTCCGCGAGACATCGGTCCTCCGCTGCCCGGGAGACGCGTTCCTCCAGCGCCGCCAGCGCCTCGTCGCCGCGCCCCGCCCGCCGGGCCGCCGTCTCATGCCGCTCCGCCGCGGCCGCCAGCTCCCGGCCCGCCCGGGCCTGCTCCCGGTTCTGCAGGCGGACCTCCTGCCGCAGCGCGGCGATCTCGGCGAACACGGCGTGAAGGTCACAGTCCGCCGTGCCCGCCTCGTCGGGTTCCGCAAGCTCGGGGCCCGCGGCATCGAGCCACTGCCGAAAGTCCTCCAGGGCCTGCCGTCTCCAGTCTCCGTCCGGCTCATGCATGCGGCTTGCCTTCCGCGGCCAGCAGCTCCTGCAGGCCGGGCGCCCGGCGGCGGTCCGGGCGGGCCTCGACCAGCGCATCGAGCGCCAGCTCGAAGTCCCCGTAGCGGGCCATCCCGAACAGCGCCGTCCGCACGCGGGCACGATCGTCCTTGAGGGCCTCGTAGGCGGCGGTGATCCGCTGCAGGCGATCCGCGTCCCGGCCGGGCCGATGCGCGCGCACCAGCTCCAGGTAGCGCCGTCGGATCTCCTCGGTCGTCGCCGACCGGGGCAGTCCCAGCACCAGGTAGGGGGCGAGCATGGTCCGTACTCCTCGGCTCTCAGCGGCGCTTCTTCTTCTTGCTCGCGCGAGGGAACAGCAGGGCGTGCAGCTCCGGTGTCAGCCGGTCACGAAGGCCCGCCGCCTCGCAGTCGCGCGCGATTCGATCCAGTTCCTGCCGCATCGCCGGCTCGGCCCGGAGGTTGCCGGCGACGTCCTTCAGCACCGGCACCGGCTCGCCGCGCAGGCCGTTGGCGTCGATCATCTCCTCCAGCGAGTCCAGATCGTCGAACACCTCGCGGTCGAACATCGTCGCCTGACGCGCGCGCTCCGGCCCCGCGTCCGCTGCGCTGCCGATCATCCGCTTCCGGAAGCGCTCGCTCACCCGCGGGTCGGTCGGGTCCGGCCGCCCTCGCGGGCCGGGTCGACCCGGTCCGACCGGGCCGGGCAGGAGGTCGTCGATCTCCAGCTCGCCCCCGCCGAGCCTCGCCAGGGCCTCGATGATGGTCGGGAGCGCGGGGCCGAACGCGAGCGGCGCCTCGTCGAGCGGCTCGAAGTCGAACGTCAGCAGCGCCTGGCGCAACGGCCCCTGCACGTGGCGGGCGAGCCCGTTGGCGACGGGCCGGAGCCGGGCGCGCGTGGCCGCGTCGACCCGGTTCAGGAGGTTCGTGAAGCGCCGGGAATCGTGGTCGCTGCCATCGGCGTAGCGGAGCACCGCCAGGTGGAGCTCCAGCACGGGATCGCGCTTGGCCTTCCGGACGCCGCGCAGCCGCCGCTCCAGCTCGGCGCGCGCCTCCGCGCGCCCGTCGCAGCCCATCAAGACGTCGAGGACGGCCGGCAACCGCTCCCCGTCCACCCGCCGGAGCAGCTTCGGCCACCAGTCGGTGAAGATCGGCGCGATCTGCCGGTCGTCGTAGAGGATGTCCAGCTCGACGGGCAGCGGGTCGAGCAGGCGGGCGATCTCCTCCGGGCCGCACTGCGCGATGAGCTCCGCCTTGTCCTCCAGCAGCCCCCACAGGTCGTCGGCCGGCTTCGGCCCGAGGTTGCGGACGTGCCGGTTGTCGTCGAGGTCCCGGATCAGCAGCGCCAGCGTCCGAAGCTGGACCGCCGGCGGAAGCGGCTCCAGGTGGCGTTGCACCGTCGCCGCGGCTTCACCCTCGCCGGTGGCGATCTCCAGCAGGAGCCGCTTCGCGGGCAGCACGAGCCCCGGAATCTCACGCCCCAGATCCTCGGCGCGCCCGAGGTCCTGCGCCGCGAGGGCGAGGCGCCCCTTGTTCCGGCTCTGATCGGCGGACTTGAGGAAGCCGACCGCCTGCAGGTCCAGGAACCTGTCGTCGTAGGGCGCGCGCCCGTGCGCCTCCGCCAGCGCGCGCTCGGCCCGACGGTAGGCGTTCCTCGAGTAGTGCAGGCCGGCCAGCTGCAGCCAGGGCCCCGGATCGTCGGGGAACCGCTCCGCCATGTCCAGCAGAACGCGCATGCGTCGCGGCTTGGTCGCACCCTGCTCCCGCAGCAGATCCAGGAGGAAGAGGTAGCCGTCGCGATTGTCCGGATCGGCCTCGAGACTCGCCGTCATCAGGTCGCCGAAGATCGACGCGGGGTTGTCGATCGGTCGACCCAGCAGCGAGGCGACCAGCGCCAGATGCTGCAGCGGCAGCGTCTCCGGATCGATCGCGGCACGCCCCCTCCGGGCCAGCGATTCGAGGATGCACGCGCGGGCGAGGTCGCGATCCCTCGGGCCCGGGAACTCCGCCGTCAGATCCTGGAGCAGCGCGACGGCCGGGGTCGGATTCCACAACTCGGGCGTCACCTCCTGCCCCAACAGGAAGGTGCGGGCGAGCACGCGGTGGAACCGATCCGGCGGCACCAGGCGCTCGGCCAGACCCTCGAGCGCCGGCACGGGGAGCACGTCCCGCACCGCGGCCAGCGCGGCGACCTCCAGCAGGTCGAGCCGGGCCTCGCCCGGGTCCTCGGGGTACACGGCGTCGGCCAGCTTCTCGATCGCCGTTCCCAGCGCGCGGACGTTGCCCTTGCGGAGCGTCCGCTTCACCTCCTGCGCCAGGGCGGCCACCCCTGCCCTGTCGCCTCCCAGCCCCGCGAGCGGGCCGGACGCGCCGCCGGCGTCACCGGCGCCCGAACCGCCATCGGCGACCAGTCGCCGGCACTCGGCGACCGTGCGGGCGAGGGCGAAGTCGGGCGGCAGGTGATCGAGGGCCCGGCGCAGTCCGTCGTCGTCGCCGGCATTGAAGCAGGCCATCGCCTTCGAGAACAGGCGCCACGGCGCGAACGGGGAACGCCGGGGCACGTCCCGCAGCAGGCCCGCGGCGCGCTCCCAGTCGCCCGCGTCCATGGCGCCGAGGCTGGACCGGACCACCCCGCCGTCCCGTCGCAGCGGATGGCTCGCGGCCAACGCGTCGAGGCCCGCCCAGCAGCGCTGGAGGACGAGCGCGTCCGCCAGCGCCTGCTCCACCCGCGGCATGGCGGACCCGTGCGCGACGTGGTCGGCGTAGGCGGCCAGCGCGTCCGCGCCGTCCAGCGACCGGACGAGCAGCACCCAATCGTCGTCCCCGAGCGCGGCCAGCGAGATGGACGGCCGATGCCGGGCCGCGCGGGCGCGCATCGCGGCCGCTTCCGCGTCCATCCCCTTGGCCGCGAGCTGCCGCGCACGCACGCTGCAGGCGCAGAAGGACACGAGCGGCAGCCCGGCAAGGTTCTGGTCGCGGTCCCGCGCCTGGCGAACCAGGTCCAGCGCCTTGCGCCCGTCCCCGCTCGCAACGACCTCCCGGGCCTGCTCCAGCAGATGGCGAGGTGCGACGCGCGGCGCGCGCGCAGATGTCGACCGGCTGCGCTTGCGACCGCCGCGACTGCGCTTGCCGGGCAACGGCTGGCGCTCCCGCCTCCCCGCCTACCGCGACGGGTAGCCGCCCACCCAGATGGGGCTCGACCACGCCATCGCGTCGTTCACCTGCCGGACCCGGACGTAGTAGTAGTCGCCCTGCCGCGGGTCGTCGTCGTCCGTGTGGCGGAGGGTCACCTCGCGCGGGCCGTCGCGGGCGATGCGGCGGAGCGTGACGCGGTCGCCGGGGTAGCCCTCGGCCGGGCGCGTCCGCTCGACGCCGCTGGCGTGCAGCGGGAGCCGGGTGCGGAAGCCCGCGATGTCGGCGGGAGGCCGGAAGAAGGGCGGCGCGGAGCCGGTCTCGCGGGTATCGTCGAGGACGAGCCGCACGGCGGCGTCGGGCCGGAAGTCGGAGAGCGTCATCCGGATCGAGCTCGTGTCGCCGCGCGTGTGGGTGGCGAAGCGGGCGCCGTTCCCGTCGCGCTCCAGGAACTGCGTGGTGGGGTTGACGAAATCGGTGCCGGCGAGCGCGGCGAGCGCGGCTCCCTCGACGCGCAACTCGCCGCGCCAGTGACGCCAGCCGCGGGGCGCGTCGCCGGGATGAACCGGCGCCGCGTCGGACGCGAACGAGAGCAGCCAGTCCTCCGTCCGGCTCTCCCGGCGGCGCCGGCCGACCTCCGAGTAGCTCACCGTCCGGATCGGCTCTCCATTCCGAAGGAGGGTAACGCTGTCGATCGGGGCGGTGCCGATGACGCGGACCGCGACCTCGCGCTCGTCGGCGTACTCGGCGCGCTGGCCCATCGGCGTGCCGTTGACGGTCACGTCGAGGATGAGCCGTTCCCCCGTCGTCGCGTACGTGCGCCGCTCCTTCATGGCGTCGAAGATCGCGTCGCGGCTCCGCTCGGGCGCGCTCACCGCCGCGAGACCGCCGCGCTGCGCCAGCGTGTCGCGGTTCGGCCCCGAGTAGCCGGGGTGCGACAGGTGATCGTCCGAGGCGGCGACCAGCCCCACCCGGTGGCCGTGCGAGAGGTACTCCTGCGCGAACCACTCGAACGTGCCGTGCATCGACATCATCTCGACGAGCGGCTCCAGCCGCGGGTCCGACTGCCGGTAGTCGCCCGGGTTGTGGGCGTGCGGGATGACGAGCACGTCGGCGGGGTCGTAACGGTCGCGAAGCGCCTGGTACAGCCGCGACAGGGTCGGGTACTCCAGCGCCGACACCCGTTCCCGCCCCTCCGCGGTCCGGAACAGCACGTTGTGGTGCCCGCCGAACCGGGCGGGCCGCGTCCATTCCCACCCGAGATAGGGGATGAACCGGCCGGGATCGTAGAAGGCCTCCACGGTCCGCTTCGAGAGCTCCCACTCGGCGTCGTCGAGCGCGGTGTCGTGCTCGGAGTGGGTCACGAAGTCGAGCCGCGCGTCGTCGCGCGCGAAGGTCATGAAGAAGTCGAGCGTGCCGATCCCCTCCGCATAGCCGGAGTGGCCGTGGGTGTCGCCCCAGTAGATGCGCCGCTCGGGATCCTCGACGACGAGCACGGGGTTCGCGTCGCCGCGGATGGCGCCGTCCTCGGACCGGATCTCGATCCAGTGCGGCCCTTCCTCCTCCAGCGCCAGCTCCACCACGGTGATCGGCTCCGTTCCCGCCGGCGTCGTCGCCCGCACCTCGCCGCCCACGCGCACTTCGAACGCCGGGATGTCGCCGGTGGCGCGGTTGTAGAACGCGTCTTCCGCGCGGACCGAGAGCTCGAACGGCTCGCCCGGCGCGACGATGCTGGGCGCGAAGCCGTGCACGCCCGCGACGCGCGTCCCGCTCACGACGAACGGCTGGAGGGGCAGCGGACGCCACTCGCCCGACCCGTCGAGGTCGACGTAGAGCGGAAGCGGCATCCGCGCGCTCGAGGTGCTGGTCATCAGCAGCCCCGGGCCGCCGCCGCTCGTGTCGCCGTAGGCGATCGTCACCGTCTCGCCCGGGTCGAGCTGCCCCGCGGACACCCGGAAGACCAGCGCCGGCTCGGGAGCGCGGAACCCGCCGTGGGGGCCGCGGGCCATGTAGACGTCCGTCTCGAACCTCGCGTCGGCGTCGGTCGTCGCAATGGTCACGTAGCCGTCGCCGGCGGGATCCTCGGTCTGGAACGGGCCCGAGTTGACGCTGAAGTGCCGCGCCACCCAGAAGCCGCCGCCTGCGACCACGGGATGCGTCCCGACCGTCCAGGTCTGCCGCAGGGTCTGGTAGCTGCGCGCCTCGAACGGGCCGAGCGACTCCGCCGTCAGCTCGCCGAGCGCCCCCGGCTCGTCGTGCAGCGCGAACTGCCGCACCAGCCGGTCGACGATGGCGCCCTGGGCCAGCGCCGCCTGCCCTACGGGCGGATCGGTCGCCTGGAGCCGCACGCGCGGCCCTTCGAGCCCCACCTCGCCGCCGCCGAGGGCGTAGGCATCGACCCAGTCGGCGAGAATGCGCGCGCGCTCGGCCACCGTCGTCTCGTCGGTCGGCCGGTCGGCCACGTCGAGCTTGAGCTGCTCCACCGCCGCGCGGAGCTCGGGCGTGAGGTAATCCGCCGCGTCGCCAGCATCCGGCGCGTCGCACGCGACGCCCCAGACCGCCAGCATCAGCGCAGCGGCGAACAAGGCGAGGGTCTTCGTCAAGGACTCGACTATGGTTGGGTCCGGCCGCCGTCCTGCTCGATCCGCTCTCGGGTGACCGGATCCACGTACCCGAGGTTGCTCAGGTGCCAGAGGGTCGCGGGGAAGCCGGTGCGCAGTCGGTTCGCCACCGTGAACACGTCGTTTCGCGACGTCACCGGTCCCGGCAGCTTCGAGACCGCACGCCGCACGAGCCGGTGGGGCATCAGGAACATCGCCGCGAAGGCGTTCGCCCGCCGTTCGACGTCACGAGGCGCCCATGGTCCGCTCGCGACAGCCAGAGGCGCGCCGACCTCCCCGTCGAACAACAGGTGGCACAGCTCGTGAGCCAGCGTGAAGCGGCGACCGGAAGAATGCTGGTTCGCACGGTGGCCCGAGTTGACGAGTACGCCCGGACGGTGTTGCGCCCCGGCTATCGCGACGCCTCGGATGGACTGGTCTGACAAGTCTCGATCCACGACCGCGACACCAAGGCTTTGGAGGACTTCCTCAACGTCCACGTGGTCGTCGCTCTCGCCCAACTCGGGCCGGAGTTCCTCGTGCAGGTCGTCGGCCAGTTCGTACGCCTGGTACCAGGCCGGGTCGGCGGGTTGCGCGCTCGGGATGCAACGACGGAGCTCGTCAATGTCCCGCGGAGCCGTCTCGGGCTCGTACAGATCGACCACTGCGTTGGCGAGCTCCACCACGTCCCTCTTTCGGACGGTGGGCGCCAGCGAACCGAACATCAGCGCGGCGTGGCAGGAGCCCGTCACGGCGAGAGGCGATTCCGTGGCCACCAACATCGCCTGACGGGGCGCCTCGGCGAATCCCGAAAGGTATCGCTTGACCCGCTGCCAGCCCGTGTGAACGGCGTGCTCGTCCGTTCCCAACCCGGCCAACCACATCAGGCGACGCTCGCGTTGGCGCTCTGTCGCCCGCAGCGCCGCGACCTGCGTGTTCAGCGTCTTCAGCCGCTGCGATTCGGGATTCAGGGACAGGAGGTACCGGCTTGCGCCACCGAGGACTTCGTGCAACGGTTCGGCCACTACCCGTGGCGGCAGTCGCCGGAAGCCGCGCTCGGACTCCGCGAAGTCGAAGTGCTCCGGCATGCCCTCGACGCGGGACGGGCCCCACGAGATTTCGACCAAATCGCGAACGCGTCGCACCACGACGTCGGGGAACAGCCCGCCCGTGCTGGCTGCCCGCAGCGCATGGCGTTCCCACCACGACTGCCACGCGGATTCCCAACGGGACGCTGCCTGCTCGTCGTCCTCGATCGCCCCGGGGGGGAACCGCGTCGTGCGCAACGACTTCCAGGCGGTGTCGCCGTCGTTCCTGGCGGGCAGGCGCTCCTCGTGGAGGAGCGGATTCCAGTGCCTGACGAACCACTCCATCAGCGGCAGGAGGTGCCAGTGGACCGACTCGCTGCGCTCGCCCAGCTCTTGGTGAGCACAGAGGTTCCGCCCCTCGACCCAGATCTGGAAGCTGCCCCAGGAGAGGCCGACATCCGGGCCTGCAGCCTGCCCGTCATCGGGATCTCGAGCGAACGCCAGCTTCAGCGCGAACTCACCGGTATCCCCGGCGAGGTGCTCCCATCGCGTGCTCATCGTTCTCGCAACTCAGTCCCAGTACCTGCGAACATCGCGGCGTCGCATGCGGCCGTCTGCGAGCCACTGGCGTCGAAGGTGTTCCGGAACGCTATTCCAACCGACGGGGTACCCGTGCCACTTGTTCGGACCATGTTGGCGCGCGCAGTACGCCCGCCCGTCATGCACGGCGTAGCGCGCATCGCCGTTCGCTTCGCTCTCCGCCAGCAGCTTCCGTGCCGTCGCCAGGTCGATCTCACTGGGACACAGCGCACCGCGGTTTCCCCGCTGCCACGGCGTCTTGTGCTTCGGGCTGCTTTCGTAATCCACGCGACCACGGGTTGTCAATACCTGAGCTCGAACAGGTAGGCGCGGGGCGAGCCGTCGACGACCACCTCGCGATGCACGCGGCCGGCGGGCCAGAAGCGTACGTCCTTGTACGCGTACTCCGCGTCACTGGCCGTTCCGTCTTCGTCGATGGACCGTATGGTGCCCCCGGCGAGAAAGACCGCGACGGTGTCCGCGTTGTGGACGTGGAGCGGCACCTCGTCCCCCGCGTTCAACTCGACGTCCCAGACCGCCACCCGGTCCTCGTCGAGCACCAGGGGCGCGCCGTTCCGCGGGAACGCGGGGCGGACGTCGGTTCGCGACTCGCGCGGCGCTGGCGTGAAGTCCTTCAGGTCGATCAAGATGGAGTGCCGTTCCGGCTGCCCCGTGCCTTCCTCCTTGTGCGTGACGCCCTTGCGGAGCAGGAAGGTGCCGGGGACCTCGAACGGCGACTCGCTCACGGTGAACGTGCCGTCGGGGCGGGTGACCCGGAGCGGCCCCCAGCGCAGGAAGACGCCGGTCATGTCGTAGCGGTGCCGGTGGTAGGGCTGTGCCACGCCGTCGAGCCAGACCACCTCCCAGATGATCACCCGCTCGTTCTCGAACCGCTTCGTCACCCCCTCCCGCGGATAGGCGTGGGGGTAGTCGGGTTCCTCCTGGGCCGCTTGCCCGGAGGCCGGGTGCGGCGCCGCGGCGACGAGACCGACGACCAGAACGGCGGCCGCCATCGCCGACCCTGCCCGTCGGGGCCGGTTCTTGCTGGTAGTCATCGTCGTTCTCGGGTCCTTCCTCGCGCATCGCGGCGCCCGGATCCCGCGCGGCGCGCAACTCCGCCTGCTTCGCTGGCAATGTCCCCCAGCGTCACACCTTCGCCGCTGCCTCCTGCTACGCCGGCGGCACGAACGCGAGGAAGCGCCGCGGGTTGTCGACCAGGATCTTGCGGATCGACTCCTCCGGAACGCCGGCGTAGCGGAGCTTCGGCACGAACTGCATCAGCACGGAGGACCAGCCGTGGCCGTAGTAGCGCTTGAACTGCCGGACGTTGCCCATGTCGGACGAGAGCAGGATGTGGTCCTCGAGGCCCGCCTCGAGGAGGTCCTGCACCATGCGCACCTTGGCCGCGGCAGGGATGTCGGAGCGGCCCATCTCGTGGCCCAGCGTGTCGAGGCCGACGAAGGCGCCGCGGCGCGCCACGGCCGAGTGCGTCGCCAGGGGGTAGTGCTCGGGGCGGATGGTCGCCATGTGGCCGATCACGACGCGCCGCAGGTCGACGCCGACGCTCTCCATCACGTCGAGCTGCTCCATCGCGCAACTCGGGCAGCTCTCGTGCGGCGTGTGCGTGAAGATCGGCAGGCCCGTCCGCAGATGGGCGCGCGAGATGGCCCGGTGCACGCGCCGCTCGACGGGACGCATCTCCAGCGACGACGCGATCTCGCCGAAAGCGCCCCAGCCCTGGGCGGCGGCGTCCGCGACGAGCTCCTCGACCAGCTCGTCCTCGGACATCTCGGCGACCCGCACGGGATAGATGGCGAAGCCGATGTCCTCGAAATAGCCGCCGGCCATCACGATGCGGACCTCGCTGCGGGAGGCGATGGCGCCCAGGTTCGCCACCTGCTCCGCGGTGCGCCGGCCGGTCGCGGCGTCGACGATGCAGCCGAGGCCGTCGTAGGCGCACGCGGCCAGCTCCTCGACCGCGAGGTCGATGTCGGCCCGGCCGACGTGCTCGTGGAACAGCGTCGCCCCATCGGCCAGCTCGGCCGGGTCCACGTCGCCCTGGAGCGTCCGGATGATCGCGCCCGCCGGGAAGTCGGGCGGCTCGGCGCTGGTGAATCGCTGCTGCGCGTGGAGCGGGCGGAGCCCGGGGCCGAGCGCCGCTCCGGCACCGACCGCCGCCGTGCCGAGCAGGCCGAAAGCTTCGCGCCGCGAATAGACGCGTGGTCGCGTGCGTGGGTCGGTCATCCCTCTTCTCCCGTGCGTTCTTCTCCGTGCCGCCCGGCCCCTCCGTCGGGGGCGTGGGCATCCTACTACAGCGACCTCCGGCCCGCCGCTTGTCCGTGCCGCTGCGCGTGAGGCATGCTAAGGGCCTGCGCCGCAGAACGTCCGATGCCGGACGTCGCGCCAGCGCAGACTCCCGATGCGCCCTTGAGGGCGCGCTGGCGGGTCGATGGCCGCTCCGACGCCTCCTCCGGACTCCGGTGCCCCCGCGGCGACTTCGGCCGATCTGCGCTGCCTCCGCGCGCTGGAGCAGAAGGTGCTGTGGCTCTCGGTGTGGATGATCCACCACGCGAACCACCTGCGCCCGTCGCGCGACGGGCTCAAGGTGGGCGGGCACCAGGCATCGTCGGCCTCGGTCGTGACGTTGATGACGGCGCTCTACTTCGACGCGCTGCGGCCTCCGGACCGGGTGGCCGTCAAGCCGCACGCGAGTCCCGTCTTCCACGCCATCCAGTACCTCCTGGGCCGCCAGTCGCAGGACCAGCTCGAGCGCTTCCGCGGCTTCGGGGGGGCGCAGTCGTACCCTTCGCGCACCAAGGACGCCGACGACGTCGACTTCTCGACGGGGTCGGTCGGGCTCGGCGTGGCGATGACCAGCTTCGCGGCGCTCGTGCAGGACTACGTGCGCCTGAAGGGCTTCGGGCCGCCGCGCGACCAGGGGCGGATGATCGCGCTGGCCGGCGACGCCGAGTTCGACGAGGGCAACATCTTCGAGGCGCTCGTCGAGTCGTGGAAGCACGACGTGCGCAACGTCTGGTGGATCATCGACTACAACCGGCAGAGCCTCGACGCGGTGATGGTCGATCGCTTCTCGGACCGCCTGGAGACCACGTTCCGCAACCTCGACTGGCGGGTCGAGGTGCTCAAGTACGGCCGCCTGCTCGAGGCCGCGTTCGAGCGTCCCGGGGGCGAGGCGCTCCGCGACTGGATCGACTCGGCCGCCAACTCGCGCTACTCGGCCCTCGCCTACCAGGGCGGCGCGGCGTGGCGCCGGGAGCTGACGCGCGACCTCGGCGACACGCACGGCATCCGGGCGCTGCTCGACGAGCACGACGACGAAGCCCTCGGCCGGCTGATGACGAACCTCGGCGGCCACGACATGGCCACCGTGTGCGACGCGTTCCGGGCCGTGCAGGACGACCGGCCCACGTGCTTCATCGCCTACACGATCAAGGGCTACGGTCTTCCGTTCGCCGGCCACAAGGACAACCACGCGGGCCTGATCACTCCCGATCAGATCGCGGCCTTCAAGGAGCGCCTGGGGATCGCCGACGGCGAGGAGTGGGATCGGTTCGCCGGCCTCGACGTGCCGGCCGGGGATCTCCGGTCGTTCCTCGACGCCGCCCCGTTCGCCGGTGCGGCCGAGCGCCGCCACCGGGCGGCGACCGTCGCCGTGCCGGCGCGGCTCGAGCCCCCCGCGGGAGCCCGCCTCTCGACGCAGGACGCCTTCGGGCGGTTCCTCGCCGACCTCGCGCGGCGCCACCCCGCGCTGGCGGACCGCATCGTCACGGCGTCGCCGGACGTGACGGTGTCGACCAGCCTCGGCTCGTGGCTGAACCGCCGCCACATCTTCGGCCGCCACGAGCAGGGAGACCTCTTCAAGGACGAGCGGATCGTCTCCGCCCTCAACTGGGAGGTGTCCACCGCCGGCCAGCACATCGAGCTCGGCATCGCGGAGAACAACCTGTTCATCCTGCTCGCCGCGCTCGGCCTGAGCGCTCCGCTCTTCGGAGAGCGGTTGCTGCCGGTCGGCACCGTCTACGATCCGTTCATCAGCCGCGGCCTCGACGCCCTCAACTACGCCTGCTACCAGGATGCCCGCTTCATCATCGTCGGGACGCCCTCGGGCGTCTCCCTGGCGTCGGAGGGCGGCGCCCACCAGTCGATCTACGAGCCGCTCCTGGGGCTGGCCCAGCCGGGGCTGACGTCGTTCGAGCCGGCCTACGCGGACGAGCTCTGCGAGGTCTTCCGCTGGAGCTTCGAGCACCTGCAGGCGGACGACGGCGGCGCCGTCTACCTGCGCTTGTCGACCCGTCCCCTGGACCAGCCACGGCGCGAGCTGACCGACGCGCTCGCCCGGCAGATCATCGACGGGGCCTACTGGCTGGCCCCGCCCGGACCGGGAGCGGAGATCGCGCTGATCGCCGGCGGCGCGGTGCTCCCGGAGGTGATCGACGCGCACCAGGCGCTTCTCGAGGACATCCCGGGGGCGGGCCTGCTGGTCGTGACATCCGTCGACCAGCTCTACCGCGGCTGGACGGCGGGCCACCGCGCTCGGCCCGGGGGCGCGGCCGGACTCGAGCCGCCGGAGACGTCCCACATCGAGCGTCTCCTGTCGGCCCTGCCCGACGACGCCGGGTTGGTGACGGTGCTCGACGGGCACCCGGCAACGCTGTCCTGGCTCGCTTCCGTGCGCCGCCACCGCGTGGTGCCGCTCGGCGTCGATCGCTTCGGCCAGTCGGGAGACCTGCCCGACCTCTACCGCGAGTACCGACTCGACCGCGACGCCGTCGTCGACGCCGCCGCCCGCCTCTGCCTCGCCCGCCTGTCGGCCTGAGGCGCCCCCGCGCCGCCGCACGCGCTGCGTTGGCGTTCCGCGGCGCAAGCTCCTAGCGCCGCCAACCCGTCGCAGGCTCCGGGTCGGCCCCAGCCCCCACCGGCCCAGGAGCTTGCGCCGCGGCAC
>JAPOWL010000533.1 GCA_026707615.1 Acidobacteriota bacterium
TTGGCGCCGTCCTCGTTGCCCGTGATCAGGCAGCCGGCAACGCGCCCGTAGTAGGCGTACTGGCCCGCGTCGTTGAGGAGGTGCGAGGCCGCGTAGAGGCGCTCGATGACCTGCGTGCAGACCGACGACTTCTCGCCCAGCCAGATCGGCGACGTGACGAGGAGGATGTCGGCGGCCATCACCTTCTCGAGGATGGGGGGCCAGTCGTCGTGATCCCGGCCGTGCTCGGTCATGTCCGGCCAGACGCCGTGCGCGAGGTCGTGGTCGACGGGACGGATGACCTCCGTGGACACGCGGTTCGCCTCCATGATGGCGGCGGCGATGTCGATCAGGCCCTGCGTATGCGAGACCTCCGGCGTGCGCTTGAGCGTGCAGTTGAGGAAGAGGGCGCGGAGGTCGGAGAAGTCCCACCGGCTCTCGGTGCAGAGGTCGCGCTGCTTCTGGCTGAGCGTCATCGAATGGCCCCCTCCCCTCGCGTATCGGCGCCTGGACGGCGTCCGTGCAATCCGCGCCGCGGGACGCCGCACCGAAGAGCTGGTGCGATGCCGCATCGAAGGGCAGGTGCAATGCCGCACCGAAGGGCGGGTGCGATGGCGCACCGAAGGGCAGGTGGCGGCTGACCGGGCGCAAGCCGGCGGCGCGCGGCGACGTGTCGCTCGTGCAGCGGGAGGCTCGCGCGGCGGTCGACGTGGCCGTCATCGGAGGCGGACCCGCGGGAGCGTCCGCCGCGCGCCTGCTGGCGGCCTGGGGACACTCCGTCCTGCTGCTGACGAAGTCCGACACCGGCCATCCCTCCCTCGCCGAGTCGCTGCCCCCGAGCTGCCGCAAGGTCTTCGACGCCGTCGGCGTCCGGGAGGCGGTCGAGGCCGCGCGATTCCTCACGACCGGGGGCAACACCGTCTGCTGGGAGGGTGCCCGGCCGCGCGCCGCGACGTTCGGCGGCGGACGCGGACTCCAGGTGCTGCGGCGCGACTTCGACCGCGTCCTGCTCGCCGAGGCCGGGCGCGCCGGAGCGGCCGTACGAATCGGCGTGACGGTGCGCGACGTAACCGTGCCCGACGCGGTCCACGGTCGAGATGAACGCGGCCGCGCGGTCACTGCGCATGCCCGCTTCGTGCTCGACTGCTCGGGACGGGCCGGCATCGTCGCGCGGCGGCATCGGACCCGGGTGCAGGCCGGCGAGACGACGCTGGCCCTCGTGGGCGTCTGGCGGCGGCGCGATGCCTGGCCGCTCCCGGACTGCAACCCGGGCGACGGAGACGACCCGCTCCCGAGCGACGACGCGGTCCCGCGCGACGACGCACAGACGGTGGTCGAGGCCTACGCCGACGGGTGGGCATGGTCGGTACCGGTGTCGCGGCACCGGCGCTACGTCACGGTGATGGTCGACCCGCGCACGACCCGGGCCGATCGCGCCGAATCGCTCCGGGCGCGCTACCTCGCGGAGCTCGGCAAGACCACGCATCTCGCCCGCGCGACCGGCGGGGCGGCGCTCGAAGGCGCGCCGTGGGCGTGCGACGCGTCGCAGTACGGTGCGCGCCGGTTCGGGGGCCCCGGGTTCCTGCTGGTGGGCGACGCCGCGACGTTCATCGATCCTCTCTCTTCGTTCGGGGTCAAGAAGGCGATGGCGTCGGGGTGGCTGGCCGCGGTCGTGACCAACACCTGCCTCCGGCACCCGGACCGCGCGGTCCTCGCGCGCGATTTCCACGCGCAGCGGGAGCGGCAGATCTGGGAGAGCTACCGGCGCCAGACCGCGGCGTTCTTCGCCCAGGTCTCCCGTCGCGAGCTGCACCCCTTCTGGAGCGACCGCTCGGACCCGGCCGGCTCGGATCCCGTCGGCGTCGGCGCAGCGGCGGAGGCGGAGGGCCGAGACGAGTTGGTCGCGGCCCTCCGCGCCGACCCCGCGGTGCAGGCGGCCTTCGAGGCACTCCGGCGCGCGCCCTCGATCCGGCTGCGGCCGACCCCGTCCCTTCGCATGACGACCGTTCCGGCGGTGGAGGGCCGGGAGATCGTCGCTGCTCCGAGCTTCGCGCTCGATGCCGGGGCCGCGGGGTCCATTGCCGTCCGCCACCTCCGGGGCGTCGACCTGCCGGCGCTCCTCGAGATGGCCGGTGAGCATCCGCAGGTCCCCGACCTCTACGCCGCCTACCGTCGATCCCGTGCGCCGGTGGAACTGCCCGACTTCCTCGGAGCCCTGTCCGTGCTGCTCGGAAAGGGCCTCCTGCGGAACGACAAGTAGCCCGGAAGATCCGGCCGGCCCGGCCGGCGCGTGCCCGGTCTCACGTCAGTGGGCCAGCACGACTGCCGCGAGCGGGACCCCGGCTCGTTCGCCCCCCGGCGGGATTGTGTGGTACAACGTGAGCCACCACATGCGGATACCAAGCTGGATTCGGTCCGCCGCGGCCGCGCGGCGAGTTCGCCCGTCTGCCGCTCCCGTCCTGGCGGCGGCGCTGATCGCCGGCGGCGCGGTCGCGTCGGCGGCGCAGGAAGCACCTGACGCGCCCCTCCCGGAAGGGGGCATCCCCGTCACGAGCGACCTCGTGCACCGCGTCTGCGGAGACTGCCACCGCGCGGACGAGGAGCGGCGCATGAGCCGCATCTCGTACCAGCGGACGACCCCCGAGGGGTGGCAGCAGACCGTGCGGCGCATGGTGCTGCTGAACGACCTGCAGATCGAGCCGGAGGACGCGCGCGAGGCGATCGCCTACCTCGCGACGTACCACGGCCTCGCCCCCGAGGAAGCCGCGGAGGCCGCGTTCCATTCGGAGCGCCGGGACAACCTCGACTACTACTACGCGGCCGACCCGGAGACGCAGATCACCTGCAACCGCTGCCACTCGATCGGCCGGGTGCTGAACCAGCGGCGGACGCGGGAGGAGTGGGACCTGCTGACGGCGATGCACCGGGCCCTCTACCCCTTCACCGACTTCCAGTCGTTCATGCGCCGCATCGAATCGGACGAGTCCGAAGGCGGCGACGGCCCGAGCGCGGTCGAGCGCGCCGTGGCGCACCTGGCCGAGGTGTTCCCGCTCCACACCCCGGAGTGGACGAGCTGGGCCGCGAACATGCGTACCGAGCCACGCCTGGAAGGGTCGTGGGCGCTGGTGGGCCGCGAGCGCGGCCAGGGTCCGGTCTACGGCGAGGTCGTGGTGACGGTGAATCCGGATGCGCCGGACCAGTTCCGGACGACCGCGAGCTACACCTATGCGGCGCGCGGCCGGGACGTCACCCGCGCGGGTCGGGCACGGGTGTTCACCGGCTTCCAGTGGCGGGGAAGCACCACCAGCTCGAGCTCGGATCAGCCCGCGCTGCGGGAAGTGCTCAGCGTGTCGCGCGACCGCGAGTCGATGACCGGTCGCTGGTTCACCGGTGTCTACGACGAGCTGGGCATCGACGTGACGCTGCACCGCGCCGGCGCGCAGCCGGTGCTCACGGGCGTCTGGCCGCCGGCCGTGCCGACCGCCGGCGGCGAGGTGACCCTGCAGCTCTTCGGCGTCAACCTGCCGGACGCTCTCGACGCGGCGTCGGTGGACCTCGGCGCCGGCCTGACGGTGACCGCCGTCAGCGACGCGTCGGCCGCTGAGGCGACCCTCCGCGTGCAGGTGGCGCCCGACGCCCGCGTCGGGCCGCGCGACCTCTTCGTCGGCGAGGCCGCCCTCCCCGATGCCGTCGTCGTGTTCGACGAGGTGCACCGGATTGCGGTGACGCCGCGGACCGGGCTCGCGCGCGTCGGGGGTGGGGCGATCCCGAAGCAGTACGAGCGCTTCGAGGCCCGGGCGTGGCACGACGGGCCGGACGGCGAGGCGGAGACCGGCGACGACCTCGACCTCGGCATCGTGGACGCCGCGTGGAGCCTCGAAGAGTACGCCGTCACCTTCGGCGACGACGACACCGAGTTCGTCGGCAGCATCGACGGGCAGGGCATCTTCGAGCCGGCCCTCGACGGTCCGAACCCCGAGCGCAGCGGCGAGCGCAACAACGTAGGCGACGTGTGGGTGGTGGCGACGGTGAGCACGGGCCCCGCGGGCGTGGCGCTCGAGCCTCCGCAGCGGGCCCGCACCCACCTCGTGGTATCGGTGCCGGTCTACCTGCGCCGCGGAGCCGAGGGCCCATGACTCACATCGCGCTCGGCGAATGTCACCCGTTCGAGGCCGCGGGACGGCACTTCCTCTATCTCGTGCCGAGCGCCGCGGTATTCGCGCTCGACGACACCTCGGCCGCGGTCGTCGACACGCTGCGCGGGCGGCAACTGGCACCGGCAGAGCTCATGGCGCGCCTCGCGGGCCGCTTCGAGCCTGCGGAGGTCGAGGCCACGCTCTCCGAGCTTGCCGGTGCGCGGGCGATCCTGCCGGTCGACCCCGCGCGGGCGGCGGAGCCTCCACCGGCGCCCGCCCCGAACATCATTCCGCTGACGCCGATCCCGCTCTCGACGCTCGTGGTGAACGTCACCAACCGCTGCAACCTCAGTTGCGCGTACTGCTACGAGTACGGCGAGGACAAGATCACCGAGCCCACCGCGGGCGGGATGCCGAAGCTGATGAGCGAGGAGACGGCGCGCGAGAGCGTCGACTTCATGATCGAGCGCTCCGGCAACAGCCCGGTGGTGCGGCTGACGTTCTTCGGCGGCGAGACGCTGCTGAACTTCGCGGTGCTGGAGAAGACGATCCCCTACGCCCGGGCTCGCGCCGCGGAGGCCGGCAAGCGCGTCGAGTTCAGCCTGACCACCAACGGGACGCTGCTCCGCCCCGAGGTCATCGAGTTCCTGGCCGACAACGACGTCGGGGTGACCATCTCCATCGACGGCCCGAAGGAGATGCAGGACAAGTTCCGCGTGTTCCACGACGGCCGCGGGAGCTACGACGTCGTGGCCCCGAAGGTGCGGGAGCTGCTCAAGCGGCACCGCTCGCGGCCGATCGGGGCGCGCGTGACGCTGACCTCCGACGTCCTCGACATCACCCGCATCTACCGGCACCTGACCGACGAGATCGGCTTCTGGGAGGTCGGCTTCGCGCCCGTCACCACGTCGCCGGGACGTTCCCACGCCATCGGCGAGACCGGGTTCGAGTCGATGCTGGCGCAGTTCCGGTCTCTGGGGTACGAGTTCCTGGAGGCCGCGCTCGAGGGGCGGCGGCACGGCTTCAGCAACGTGCGCGACACGATCGAGGAGTTGCACAAGGGCGCCAGCAAGGCGCTTCCGTGCGGCGCCGGGCTCGGACTGATGGGAGTGGCGACGAACGGCGACGTGGCCCTCTGCCACCGCTTCGCGGGCTCCGACGATCACAAGCTGGGGACCGTGCGCGACGGCGTGGACGGCGCGGCGCAGGAGGCGTTCCTCGACGCCCACCACATCGACCGCAAGACCGACTGCCGGACGTGCTGGGCGCGCCCGCTCTGCGCCGGCGGCTGCTACCACGAGGCGCACACCCGCTACGGCACGACCGAGGCGCCCAACCTGCACTACTGCGAGTGGATCCGCGGCTGGACCGAGTCCTGCCTGGAGATCTACGGCGAGATCGCCGAGCGCAACCCGGCGTTCCTGCGGCAGTTCGACCCGCCGCCCGCGCCGGCCGCAACCGAGGTGAACGATGACGCATCTGAGGCCCGTTAACCAGAAGGCGGCCCGCATCGCGTACGAGGCGGCCGAGGCCCGCCGCCGCGCCGCGCAGGCCGACGGCCGGGTGGTGGCGCTCCAGGACGGACCGGCCGAGCCGCCGAAGGCCGAAGGCCCGCACATCCCGATGGGCTGCAGCTTCGTCTTCTATCCGGGGTGGGAGGTGGACGCCAACGGCGGCACGGCGGGGCTGTGCCAGCCGGTCGAGCGCGACCTGTTCGACTGCCACCTGGGCTGTTTCTGGCCGGCGCAGGTGCCGGACCAGTTGAATCATGCGCCGGATTGGACCAGCAAGTGCGCGGCGGCGCAGAAGGACTGGCGGAAGGTTGACCTCATATTCCCGTAGGACGCTCCTCCTGCTGCTCGTGGTCACTCTTGCAGTCGCGGCGCCGGCCGCGGCACAACCCGGCATTGGAGCAACGACACCCGGCGTGGAGGTCGTCGCGGGCAACGGGACGCTCTACCTCGCCGCGTTTCCGAGCCGCATCCTCGTGATCGACGAGGCCACCGCGAGCGTCGTGGACGAGATCGCGGTTCCGCACGGCCCGCCGCGCGCGCTGGTCGTCTCGGCGGACCGGAGCCGGTTCCACTTCGTCGACACGACCTTCGAGCACATGACCACGGTCGACATAGCCGCGCGGGAGGTGGCCGACTCGTTCACCCTCAGTGAGGGGAACCGGAAGGTGCGCATCCGGTCGTTCCGGGTCGCGCCCGACGGAGCGACGGCGATTCTCCACGTCGACGCGGCGACCAAGCTCATCGACCGCTACGAGGTGGAGCCGTACAGCCTGCTGCAGGTCGACCTCGCCACGCACGAGGTCCAGCGCGAGCTGCCGTGGCCCACCGGCGCGGCGTCGTTCAGCTCGCGCATGCTCTTCTCGCCGGACGGGGAGTACCTGTACTTCTTCGACCGCGCGGAGATCCTGATCCTGGAGGCCGACACGTTCGAGGAGGTCGACCGCTGGTCGCTGCGCGAGTCGATCGAGCCCGGCATGGGCGCCATCGACTTCGGCTTCGACGACGACCTCGTCTACGAGGAGCCCGGCTTCTTCACCAACCTGTTCACCGTCCACGACGACGCGCAGGACCGCGATCTGCTGGGCATCGCGCGCATCGATCTCCCGAACCGCGAGGTGGTCGACTTCTACACGATCGGCCCGCCGCGGCCCATCCAGTTCGCGCTGGCCCCGGGGCGGCAGCGGGCCTACGGGCTGTCGAGCAGCATCGATCACTACGAGTTCTGGACGTTCCACCTCGACGAGCGGCGCATCGGCTACCGGCGGCCCATCGAGGGACGGCCCCGGATGGCGCTCGACGTCAGCACGAACGGCGAGGTGCTGTACATCTCCTCGGCCGGCAACACCATCGACTTCTACGACGCCGAAACGTTCGATTACCTCGACACACTGACGCTCGACGGCGACATGACGTCGGGCCTCATCGTGATGCCGCCGGCGCCCTGAACGCGTCCGGAGGCCCCGGTAGTTCTTCGACGTTCGGCGGCAGGGGTCGAGCGCCACGAGATCCGCGGCACGCTCAGGCCCCGGCGCAGGCGCCGCGGCGACCGGCACCCGATGCTCGATCCGCAGTTCCGGCGCGCGCTCGCCTACGTCGCGCCGTACTGGCGTCGTCTCGTCCCGGTCGTCGTCCTCAGCTTGGCGAGCACGGTCACCTCGCTGCTCGTCCCCCTCCTCTCCCGCGCCCTCATCGACGACGCCCTCCTGGCCGGCGACAGCGCGATGCTGGTGCGGATCGTGGCCGCGTTCGTCGGCTTGACCGCGCTGGGCTTCCTTCTCAACGTCGCGAGCGGGCTGCGCTACACGCGGGTCTCGGCGGAGATCCTGTTCGACATGCGGCTCGATCTCTACCGCCACCTGCAGCGGTTGTCACCCCGCTTCTACGCCCGCACCCGGATGGGCGACATCGTCTCGCGCCTCAACAACGACATCGGCGAAATTCAGCGCGTCGCGGCGGAAGCCGCCCTGGCCTGGATCGGCAACATCCTCTTCCTGGCCGGCGCGGTCGGGATGATGATCTGGCTCGACGCCCGCCTCTTCCTGGCCGGTCTGGCCGTCCTCCCGCTGAGCATCTGGGCCCTCGTCCTCTACCGCCGGCGGCTCGAGCGCCGCGTCGCGGTGTTCCGCGAGCGGAGCGCGGACATCGGGAGCTTCCTCATCGAGACGCTCTCGGCCATGCGGCTGGTCGTCACCTCGAACGCCCAGGACCGCGAGGCCGGACGGTTCCGGGACCGCAACCAGTCGTTCATCGGCGCGCTGATGGCGATGCAGCGCGTGACCTACCTGGCGGGGGGCCTGCCCGGCGTGATCCTGTCCGCCGGCATGGGTGTCGTCTTCCTGTACGGCGGGTTCCGTTTCCTCGACGGGACGCTCAGCCTCGGGACGCTCGGCGCGTTCATGACCTATCAGATGCGGCTGATGGGCCCGGTGCAGGCGCTGATGGGCCTCTACGCCAGCCTCGCCACCGCCAAGGTGTCGCTGAGGCGGGTGCACGAGATCGCGGACGCGCCAGTGGAGGTTCAGGAAGAGGCCGTCCCCGCGGAGACGGGGGCCGAGCAACCGGAGGCCGAGCAGCCGGAGGCCGCAACGACGAGGCCTGCGACAACTGCGGAGGTCGGAGGCGCCGTCGCGTTCGACGGCGTGAGCTTTTCGTTCGACCGGGGCGCGCCCACCCTGGAGCGGGTGTCGTTCGTCATCGCGCCGGGCGAGACGGTGGCCATCGTCGGCCGGAGCGGCGCCGGCAAATCGACCGTGGCGGACCTGCTGCTGCGGCTGCTCGATCCCGATCGGGGCGCGGTCCGGCTCGATGGTCGCGATCTCCGAACGCTGCCCCTGGCGTCCGTCCGCGGTCGGATAGCACTCGTCGATCAGGCGCCGTTCATCTTCCACACCTCGCTGCGGGACAACGTGCGCTACGCGCGGCCGGAGGCGAACGACGACGAGGTGGCGGCGGCGGTGCGCGCCGCCGGCCTCGACGAGCTCGTCCGTGGCATGCCCGAGGGCCTCGACACGGTCGTCGGCGAGCGCGGCGCGGCGCTCTCGGCCGGCGAACGGCAGCGGGTCGCCATCGCCCGCGCGTTCCTCGCCGATCCGCGCGTGCTGGTCCTCGACGAGGCGACGGCGGCGCTCGACCCGGTGACGGAGCAGCGCGTCGTCGGCGGCTACGAGGCGCTGATGCGCGCGCGGACGACGGTCGTCATCACCCACCGCCTGGAGCTGGCCCGGCGCGCCGACCGCGTCGTGGCCCTCGACGGGGCCCGCGTCGCCGAGGTGGGTCCACCCGACGAGCTCCTGGCGCGGGGCGGGTTCTTCGCGCGCCTGTTCCGGTCCGACGCGGATCGTCGAGCCACTGCCCACGATACGGCCCGCCGGGATGCAGCCACACGCGGGGCGGCGGAGGCCGCGTCGGTCCGGTGAAGGTGGCGACCGGCGTGCGGCGGCGGCCACCCCGCGAGACCCTGGCGGAAGGTTGGGGATCCAGGGCAGCGCGATGACGCCGACTCCGGACGCCGCCGGTCGCGCGCCGCTCGTCGTCGGCGTGATCGACAGCGGTGTTCACGCAGATCACCCGCACATCGGTGCCGTCGCGACCGGCGCGGCATTCGACCCGGACGGTGGTGCGGGCCCCGACTGCATCGACCGCCTGGGCCACGGCACGGCCGTCGCCGCCGCGATTCAGGACCTCGCCCCCGACGTCCGGATATGCCCGCTCAAGGTTTTCGACCGCCGGCTCGACGCTCCCGTCGAGACGCTCGTCGCCGCCATCGACTGGGCCGCCGAACGCGCGCTGCCGCTGGTCAACCTGAGCCTTGGCACCCGGCACCGCTCCCACGCGGGGGCACTGGCGGACGCCGCCGGCCGGACTCACGCGGCGGGAACGATCATCGTGGCCGCCGGCTCCGACGCCGGCATCGACTGGCTCCCCGGCTCCCTCGGCGTCGCGGGCGTCATCCGCGTCGAGCTCGACTGGTCGTGCCCGCGCGGCGAGCACACGGCGGACGGAACCGCCACCGCGGCCGTGTTCCGCACCTGCGGCTATCCGCGCCCAATCCCAGGCGTGGACCCCGGGCGCAACCTGAAGGGCCTGAGCTTCGCGGTCGCCAACCTGAGCGGCATCGCGGCCCGCGTGATGGTCGAGACCGGCGTCCGCGGCTACGCAGCCTTGGCCGAGGAGCTGCACCGGCGCGCGCGGCCGCGAGGTCACCCCGAATCTGAGCTCGACGACCGGCTCATGTGATCGTGCCACGGTTCCTATGTGCTGAAAGAGCTCGACCCTCGCCGTGCCTCGGCGCTGCATCTGTTCAAGCAGCGTCGACTGACTCTTGTGCAGGCTGCCAGGGCGGCAGGGACGTCCCCGGAGGATTTCATCGCCCTGCTCGGCGAGGCTGGGATTCCTGCCGTCGACTACCCACCCGAAGACCTGGACGACGAAGTGGAGGCCGCGCCCTGACGCCCGTCATCGAGAACACTCGGCCCTCATCGCCCTCCGGTCCGTCAAGTATTCGCCGACCGCGCTCCCGTCGGTCAGGCGTCACGTTGACGCCTGTGTGCCGAGAACGAAGCGGGCGCGCTCGGTTCGCAACATCTGGTAGGGAGTCACACACTTGATGCCGAGTCCGATGCACGCATCCGGGATCTTGATGCGTCGCGTGGACGCCGACGGAACCTCGTGCGTGACAACCGTGTGACCACTGGCCGCCGCCTGCGCCACGAGGTAGTAGTCAGCCACCTGCAGAAATGCGCTCACCGCTGACTGCGTGTAGTTCTGGCCCTGCGCCCAGGCGCTCACCGACGCCAATGCTGGGAATACCGTCGCTTCCGGTCGAAGAAAGAAGTCGTCGTCCAGCGTCGCGGCCCATGCAGATAAGTCGTCGGCCACCGCCTGGACTTCGTCAGCGACCTTCTCCACGCTGTAGACGTTGCCTGCGCGGTTCTGCGCCACCAGCCATTCCCAGAAGGCAGGGCAGAAGTCGAACCCGTAGTGCAGGTTCTTGGCGCGGATGAAGACGTCCGCATCCAGAAGATATGCCATTCAGACCAACAGGCCGAGATTGCTCGCCAACCTGTTGAAGGTCTCCATCTTCCGAAGGCCGAGGAGTCGGAAGGACTCGCTGAAAGACGTCTGTCCCTCCAAAGTGCTGCCTACGATGGCGCGCGCGAAACGGCGGCTGACTCGCGCCCCCAGCGTCAGATAGAAATCGCCCCCGCTCCCCGTACGCAGCCCCATTACGCGGTCGAGTTCCCTCGCATAGGCCGATCGGTACGCGGCTCGCGTCAGTCCGCCGACGTCGCTGATGCGCCGCAGGACCACCAACGTGCTGACCTTGAAGCGTCGCGCCAACCGACGCAGTTCGTCGCTCAAGTCGGTTTCGCCAGAGAATTCCCTATTCAGCACGTCCAGGGGAACGAGTATCTCGGCCGCTACGCGATTGCACCAGTGCTCGGTCGCCTGCCCCGTTGCCTCCGAGCTCTCCGCGTCTGACACGCCCGAGCTCCCCAGCCAGACATGAGCCAGCTCATGCGCGAGGGTGAACATCTGAGCGGCCTTCGTGTCCGCGCCATTGATGAAAATCATGGGCGCGATGGAATCCGCCAAGGCGAATCCGCGGAACTCGCGGGCATCCAGCTTCCGTCGACTGTTGCTGCCCACCACGCCGCTCGCCAAGACCAGAACGCCAAGTGACTCCACCCGCCCGACGAACTCCCTCAACGCATCGACCCACGTCCGGCACCGTCGTCTCTCCTCGACCTCGAACCCGACCAACCGACGAATGCGAGCCGCAATCTCCGGAACGTCGTCCTCGGTGGAAGCCGAGCCCACGAAGCCGATAGACCCCTCCCCCGCGGTCTGAGCGAACTCCCGATACCAGTTCTGGCGTTGCTGGCACAGGTAGATGGTGTCCAGCAGATTCGCGCTCGGTCGGCCCCGGTTCGACCCTGTGCCAGCCCGAAAATCCGCGATCGGAATCCGCTCGACCGGAGGCTCGCGAAGAAACAGGTAGCCGACGGGCGTATACGTCGCCTTGGCGAAGCGCTCCAACTGCTTGAGCGTCGGTTGAGCCTCTCCGCGCTCCCAAGCCTCGATCCGGGGGAACCGGCCCACAAGCGCATCCACCCGCAGACCGGCGCGCTCTCGCGCCCAGCGCAATAGCGTGGGCTCCACGTCCACGCGATCCATCACCGTCACCGGTGCCAGGGCCGCATGCGTTCGACGACCCTCGCCATCCGCTCCCGCCAGTCGAACCGAGACTCCATCCCCCGCTGGTCAGATGCAGAGCGACCGCTTCAACGGCCCGTGAAGATGTCCAGCGGGAGGAGCGCCGTCACACCGACGTTGGGGGCGTCGACGAGCTGGCCGATGCGGAGGTCGACGGCGACGCTGGCGACCACGTAGGCCTGCTCGCGGGTGAGGCCGTAGGTCTCGCTGATGTAGTCGATCATCTCCAGCAGGGCGTTGCGCGCGGCCAGCGAGACGTCCTTGGAGAGATTGGTCAGGGCGCCGATGCGCTCCGAGGCGCCGAGATAGCGCATGTCGGGCGGGACCTCGCCCGCCGCCTTCAGCGGGAACCCGGTCGTTGCGTAGAAGCGGCGCGACGGGATGTCAAGGACGCGGACCGGCCCCTCGAAGTGCGGGCCGCGGCGGAGCGCCGGGCCGTCCTCGATGAGCCGGGTGGTCACCGTGAAGTCGGCGTCCATCTCGATCGCCGTGCCCGAGACCTCGCCGTCGCCCTGCGCGAAGTGGGGATCGCCGATGGCGAGCCCGCAGCCCTCCACGTAGCAGGGCAGGTACAGGGTCACCCCGACCTGGAGATAGCGGATGTCGAGGTTGCCGCCGTGCTCGCGGGGCGGGAGCGTGCGCAGGCACTCGGCGGGGTGCGAGCCGTCGGGGCCGCAGACCGAAGCCGGAGAGGCGTGCGCGGGATACGGCGGGAAGCCGGCCCCGCCGACCGCGCGGAGCTCGGCCTCGCGCGCGAGCATCGCGGCGAGCTCGGCCGGACCCGGGAGCACGGTGACGATGCCGGGGAAGCTGGCGTTCGGAATGCGCACGCCGGGCAGGTCGTCGCTGACCGCCTCCGTGCGGTCGAGGCGCCAGTTGGCCCGGAACGACCCGCGGACGTGATCGGAGACGAAACCGATCGGGCTGACCGACGTGTAGCCGAAGCGGCCCGGTGCCACGTCGAGCAGCGTCACCGCGAGCACGTCGCCGGGCTCGGCGCCCTCGATGTGCACCGGCCCCGCGAGCGGGTGCACCGTGCCAATCTGCCCGTCGCCCGCCCGCGGGTCGTCGTAGGTGCTCTCCGGGTCGAGGTCGAAGTCGCTGGCGTTGCGCACGCGGAAGACGATGGTCTGTCCCGGCTGCGCCCGGGCCGTCATCGGGATCGCCGGGTGCAGCCGGTTGAAGCACTGCGGGTCCTCGCCGCAGTGGCGCCCTTCGCCGCCGACCACGACGATCTCCTCCTGCGCCGAGGCCGGCGGCGGCGCGGCGGATGCCGGCAGGACGAGCAGGATCGCGGCGAGCACACCTTGCGGAGCGGAGCTCATCGGCATGGGCCGATTGTTGGTGCCGAGCGACGGCGTGTCAACCACGGTGCCGTGGGCCGACGCCGCGGCGCGACACGCTCGCCGACGAGAGCGGCCGGGCCCGGCCGCGCGCCGCAGAACGGGACGGGCACGAGCCGACTTCCATGGCGACCTTTCGGCGCAGAGGGGAGCCTGCGCTCGCGCGACGTCCTGTGTCTCCGGTTGTGCGCAGACTTCCAGCCGTCATCCGCCCGCCGCGGGCCCGCCGGGCGCGCTACGTCCGCGACCTCGGCCTGATCGCGCGGGATCCCCCGCCTCGCATCGCCAATCCCATCTACGCCGAGGTGGTGCCGCGCGAGATCACGTCGACCGCCCAGGAGCGGCTGGTCGAGGACGCCGAGTGCAGAGGCCGCGGCGGGGCGATGTAGAATCCGCGCCGG
>JAPOWL010000315.1 GCA_026707615.1 Acidobacteriota bacterium
GTCGGGGACTGGATGCGCATGGCTGCTCCTTGCGTGGGCGGAGGATCGGGGTGACGCATCTGTTCTACCACGGATGAGCCGCGCACGTCGGCACCCGGGGGACCCTCGTCACCGGGGCGCCGCACGCTGCTACGCGCGGGGTTGCACGATCTCGATGCGGACGCCGTCGGGGCCGACGACGAACGAGATCAGCATGTCCTCCCCGAGCGGGTTGGTGAAGGGGCGCGGCTCCATCGTGAACTCGACGCCCTTGCCCCTGATCTCCTCGGCCGCCGCGCGCAGGTCGGGGAACTGCCAGCCCAGGTGGTCGAAGGCGCGGCCGTCGGTGGGCGCCAGCTCCCCCTCGTGCTGCGAGATGAGCAGCCAGACCGTGCCGTAGCGGAGGCCGGCGATGCGGCCCTTGAGGCTGTCGCGTTCGCCCCCGAAAATGTTCTCGTACCAGTCGAGCGCGGCGGTCCGGTCCGTCGAGCGCAGGTGCAGGTGGTGGAAGCCGAGCCACTCGGCGTCCTCGACCACCTCGATCTTCGTGCCCCACGGATCCTCGACGAACGCCAGCTTGAACAGGCCGTCGATCTCGCGCATCGGCTCGAGGATCCTGACGCCCGCCGCCTCGTACGAGGCCATCTTCGCGGCCAGGTCCGGGAACGAGAACCCGATGTGATCGACGCCGCTGCCGACGCTGGGCCCGGTCGGCTCGCGCTCGAAGAAGATGATCAGGGTGTCGCCGGCGGCGCACGCGTTGTGGCGGCCGTAGTCGGTGCACCCCATGTGGGTCATGTACCACTCCTTGGCCTCGGCGGCGGAGGTCGCGACCAGGTGGATGTGGTGGTAGTCCGCGGCACCGGCTGCGGCCGGTGCGCCGGCGACCCAGGCGGCCAGCGCGACGAGGACGAGGAGCTTGCGGGTCATCGGTTGCCTTCCCTCCAGTCTGCTACCGAATCGTGGGGCCGATTATAGATCCCGGCCCGCGCCGCCCGAGGCGCGTCGCCGGCCCCGGCACCCTCACGGCGTCGGCTCCGATCGCAGCAGCCGCAGGCACGGCGGCACCAGCCAGGCCACGCCGACGAGCCGCCCGGCCAGTATGGCCGTCGCCGCCGCGACCGCCCCGGGGAAGTCGAGCGCATGGATGGCGGCGGCCAGCACGCCGCTGACGGCAAGGACCTCGAGCACGGTGGCCGTGGTGGTCGGGCGCGTCCGGCGGGCGTGCACCAGCAGGCCCCGCTGGACGTGCAGCACGACGGACAGGGCCGGGAACACGGAGAGGATGCGGACCGGCAGCAGCGCGAAGCGGGTCAGCGCGAGGTCGAGCCCCGACACGGTGTGAAACCAGAACTCGGCCAGGGGCGTGAAGGCGATCGCCATGAGGCCTCCCGTCGCGGCCAGCGCGAGCAGGAAGGCGAAGTCGCGCAGCTGGGCGAAGTGCTCGCGCCGGCGGCCGAGCAGCGTGATGACCACCTCGAGGAACGACAGGCCGAGGGCGCGGAAGACGAACGTCAGCCCGTGGATCACGGGCAGCACGGCGAGCGACTCGATGGGGAACCGCGCCTGTCCCATGAAGAACGTGACGATCGGCTGGGCGGAGAGGGCGACGAAGGTCGTGAGCCCCAGGGGGGCGTAGAAGCGCGCCAGCGCCGCCGGGCGCAGCGCCTCCATCTCGTCCGCCGGCCGCGTCCGGCCCCGGAGCGCGGTGACCAGCCCTCGCGTCATCAGGCGGCTGGCCACCGCTTCGGTGAGCACTCCGGCAGAGAGCGCAAGCGCGCCGACGTGAACGCCCGGGAGGCTCGCACCCCGGAACGCGGCGAACGCCGTCACGGACATGGCGGCGAGGCGGATCACGGTCCCCGTCGCGACGCGGCGGGTCTGGCCGTGCCGGATCAGGATCCCCTGCCGGAACCGGCGATAGGCGATGGCGCCGGGCCAGGGCAGCAGGAGCACGAGAGCGCCGTGCGTCAGGTGCGCCACGTCGGCCGGAAGACGCAGCAGGCCCGCGACGGCGTCGAACACCGGCGGCAGCAGCAGCACGACCTGCACCGCGGTGACGAGCGCCGCGAGCCGGTACGCGAAGCGCCGGAGGGCCCGGTAGCTCGGCTCGTCCTCGACGAGCGCCGTCGACGCGCTCATCAGCATGAAGACCGGCGACTCGATGATGATGGCGAAGGCGAAGGCCACGCCGAACGCGGCGAGGTTGGCCGTGGGCTCCGGCAGACGCGCGATGATGGCCGCGAGGTACGGGCCCTCGGCCGCCATCATCAGCCAGGTGCCGGCGAGCGGGAGCCAGAAGGCGAGGATGCTGCGGTAGGAAAGGAGCGTCGTCGTCACTCGGTCCTGGGGAAGGGAGCCCCGTGAGATTGCGTCTCAGTTTCCTTGACCGACCGGATTGGTCGGGTTATAGTCCCCCATCGAAGTGAGACCGAATCTCACTTCGATGGGATCGGCTCGATGCGGGACGCTCGAAGCTAGCGGGGACCCGCCTCGAAGTGCCTGAGAGTAGAGGGCCCGCCCGGTGCGGTCACACCAGGCGGGCCAGCTGAACGCTCGCCCGCGATTTCCCTGGCTGAGGTTGCACGGGTGCGGCGCCCAGACGCCCCATTCTAGGGGTCTGGCATCGCACGGCGCAACCGCGCCGAGATGGAGGAGTGCGATGTCAGTGCTACGTTGGAGTTCCCTGGCCGTCGTGTCGATCTCGTGCCTGGCCCTGTCGGGCGCGGCCCTGGCGCAGGGCGGGCCGAACACGGCGGACGGCGCCGAGCCCGGCGAGCCGTCGGCCGGTGTGGTGGCCGGGGAGCCGGCGACGCCCGAGGACGGGGAGACCGAGCAGGCGGCAGCGGGCGAGGGGCAGGACGACCCAATCGATGTTGCCGAGCTCGAGCGCCGCGTCGAGATTCTCGCCGAGGAGCTCGAGCGTCTGCGGAGCGGCGAGTCCGACCGCGAGGTGACCATCGATCAGGCCCGCGCCCTCGGCCTCGCGCCGTCCGCGGCGGCGACCTACGCGATCGACTCGGGGGTCTCGATCGCCGGCTACGGCGAGATGCTGTATGAGAACTACGCTTCCAGCAAGACCGACCAGTTCGACTTCCTGCGGGCGATTCTCTACGCCGGCTACCGGTTCAACGACCGCTTCCTCTTCAACTCCGAGATCGAGGTCGAGCACGCGAAGGAGATCTTCGTGGAGTTCGCCTACGTCGACTTCCTCGCGACCGAGAACCTCGGCCTGCGGGCCGGGATGCTGCTGGTCCCGATGGGGCTGGTCAACGAGTTCCACGAGCCGACCGTCTTCATCGGAGCCGAGAGGCCGGTGACCGAGAAGAGCATCATCCCGAGCACGTGGCGGGAGAACGGGGGCGGCATCTACGGGGCGTTCGACAAGGTCGCCTTCCGGCTCTACACGGTCAACGGCCTCAACGGCTCCGCGTTCTCGTCGAGCGGAGTGCGCGGCGGCCGCCAGAAGGGCGGCAAGGCCAAGGCGAACGACTTCGCGGTCACCGGCCGGGTCGACTTCACGCCGACCCCGGGCATGTTCTTCGGGGCCAGCTTCTACACGGGCGGATCCGGTCAGGGCGACATCGTCGTCGAGGACAGGAACTACGGCGTCCGGACGAGCATCTTCGACGTGCACGCGCAGGTGCAGGCTCGCGGCTTCGACGTCCGCGGGCTCTTCGCACAGGCCACGCTCGACGACACCGCGCAGTTGAACCAGGTGCTCGGTCTGACCGGCTCGAGCGGGGTCGCCGAGAAGATGCAGGGCGGCTACCTGCAGGTCGGCTACGATCTGCTGTCGCAGGTGGCCTCGACCGGGGACGTGGCGTTCACTCCCTACATCCGCTACGAGAAGGTCGACACGCACGCGGCGCTCGCCGCCGGCTTCACGCGGAACCCGTCGAAGGACAACACGTACACGACCTTCGGGCTCGAGCTGAAGCCGACTCCGGGCATCGTCGTCAAGGTCGATCACATGTGGGTGAACAACCCCGCCGACAGCGGGGTCAACCAGTTCAACGTCAACGTTGGCTACGCATTCTGATCCGCCCGGGGCCGCGGTGCCGGGCGAAACGCACCCCGTTCGGTACCACCCGCGACGGCTCCAGGTGGCCGCGGGCCGGCCGGTGGACCCCCGCCGGCCCGCGGCTCGTCTTCTGGCCGCCGGGCTCCTCGTGGTGACCGCCGCCGCGGCGAGCGGTCAGCCCGGCATCTCGAGGGAGGAGGCCCTGGCCGCCGTCTTCCCCGGTGCCGATGTCGCCGCGGATCGGGTCTATCTGACGCGAGCCCAGGTCCGGGCCGTGGCCGACCTCTCGCGCCAGGACGTTCCGGGCCGCATCTACGCGCGCTACGTGGCGCGCCGTGGCGGCGCCGTCGTCGGGCGGGCCTACGTCGACACCCACGTCGTGCGCACGAAGCGCGAGAGCCTCCTGATCTCGCTCGAGCCGGACGGGCGAGTCCGCCGTATCGACGTCACCGCGTTTCTCGAGCCGCCGGAGTACGTCGCGCCCGAGCCGTGGCTGCGGCAGTACGATCGCCGGCCGCTCGACGACGACCTCGCGATCCAGCGCGCCATCCGGCCCATCGCCGGCGCGACGCTCACGAATCGCGCCGTGAACGGCGCGGTGCGGCGGGTGCTGGCCCTCGATCGGATCCTGCAGGCCGGGGGCGCGCCCTGACCCTGCATGGCACCCTCTACGGCGCGGACTTCCGGCCGCCAATGATCGCCGCCCTCAAGCGTTGGGCCGTCCTGCCGCGGGCGGAGCGCTGGTTCTTCAACGCGATGCACGCCGTCATCACGGTGAGCGGAGTGGCCTACTTCTGCATGAAGTACCTGATGACGACGGACGATCCGTTCGCGCTCATCAACCACCCGTGGGAGCCGGCGATGCTGTCGATCCACGTGTTCGTCGCGCCGCTCGGCGTCTTCCTCTTCGGCATGGTGTTCCGCTCCCACACGTTGCGCAAGCTCCTGCAGGCCAGTCCGGTGAACCGGCGTACCGGCCTCACGTCCGCCGGGAGCTTCCTCGTGATGACGCTGTCGGGCTATCTCATCCAGGTGGCGACGAGCCCCGCCGTGATCGCGACCGCGATCTGGACCCACGTGGCAACGAGCGTGCTGTTCGTCATCGCCTACGGGGTCCACCTCGTCATCGGCTACCGCGTCGCGTACAGGGGCACCCGGCAGCCCGCCTGGTAGCGCGACGTCCCCCCGCCGGCTGGTTCAGTGCCCGAACCGGGCCGTGAACCCGCGCCGTTGCTGCACGCTGCCGAGCATGACGATCTCGGCGCCCGCTTCCAGGGTCATCGACGCGCGCAGGTTGGTGACGACCTGCCCGCCCTGCTCGACCGCGACGACGCTCAAGCCGGTGCGCGATCCGATCTCCGTGGCGGCCAGCGTCTTCCCGTGCAGGGAGCGGGGGAGGGGCAGCGAGAAGAGGTCGACGCCCTCTCCGAGGACCACCAGCTCGTGTCCCTCGATGAGGGAGAGCACGGCTTCGGCCCCCAGCGAGGAGTAGCTGAGGACGAAGTCGGCGCCGGCGCGGTGGATGGCTTCGAGGTTCTGCTCGTGGGTGACGCGGCTCACGATGCGCAGGTCGGGCTTCAGGCGCCGGCAGTAGACGGCGAGATAGACGTTCATCGCGTCGTCGTGCGTCGTGAGCAGCACCTGCGCGGCGTTCCCGAGGCCGGCCCGGGTCAGCGCGTCACGGTCGTTGGCGTCGCCCCCGAACACCTCGTCGGCAACCCCGATCATCCGCTCCCGCGCCTCCGGATCCCGGTCGAGCACGTGAACCCGCACGCCCTTGCGCTTGAGGGCGCGGGCGGCGACGCTGCCGACCGTGCTCGCCCCGACGAGCAGGATGGGAGCGTCGATGTCCGGACGGTCCTGGATGAGCCCGTCGAGGGCGGTCAGCTGATCCGTCGTGCCCACGACGACCACGATGCTCTCCTGCGTGATCGGCACTCCCGGGAAGGCGGGAACGAGGCGCCCGCGGTGCCACAGTCCGACGATGTTCAGCCCCGTCCGTTCGCGGAGATGGGTGTCGCGCACGGACTGGCCGGCCAGCGGCGTGTCGCGGGCCGAGAACTCGGCTATCTGCAGCCCCTTCACCGTGCCGACGATGTCGGCCTTCCCGAGGCCGGCGCTGACCCGGTTCGCCAGGTACTCGCCGAGTCGCACCTTGAGCGGGAGGATGTGCGAGCAGCCGCTCAGCTCCAGGATGTCCGTCGAGTCCTCATGCTCCGCGAGCGCGATGACCGGGACGTCGGGCGACACCTCGCGGACGGTCAGCGCGATGTTGGTGTTCGTGGTGTCCTCGTGGTTCGCGAACACCGTCCGCGCCCGCTCGATGCCGAGCAGCTCGAAGGTCAGGCGGCTCTCGGGGTCGCCCGCCACCACCCGGATCCCGCGGTCCGTCAGGTGCGCCGCCTCGGCCGGATCGGGTTCGAGGACGTAGCAGGGGATGCCGTCGGTGCGGAGGCGTCCGATCAGGCTGGCCGCGATCGGGTCGTAGCGGGTGATGACCACGTGCCCGCGCTCGCCGGCGGGTGCGCGCCGGGGGACGCGCGACAGCTCCTGCGCGCGCCGCAGCGGCTCGATCAGGAACTCGATCGACACGTAGGGCAGGGCGACCAGCAGCAGCAGGATGCCGCTCAGCAGCACCCAGATGCTGAACAGGCGGCCGGTGTCGCTCTGGAAGACGATGTCGCCGAAGCCGAGCGTGCTCATGGTGACCACGGTCCAGTACACGGCCGTGATCCACGAGTAGGAGCGGTCCTCGACGTGCAGCATGATCAACTGGAAGAGGGCCGCGTTCAGCGGGATGAACGCCGCGAGGATGGCGCCGACGACGAACGGAAAGCTGCTGCGGCGCCCGGGCTCGCGGCCGGCCGCCCTGCGTGCGCTGCTCGGGAACAGCAAGGCGCTCCTTGGAGGATCGATGTCGATTATATCGGCCGCTTCGGGTCCGGGCCTTCGCCGGGAGGAGCGCCGTCGCCGGCCCGCCCGGGGGCGACGGCGATGTTCAGGATGCCGTACAGCGCCGCCACGAGCGGACTGAGGAGATTGAAGAAGGCGAACGGAGCGTACGTGAGGGTGGGGACGCCCAGGGTCGTCGCCATGAACGCGCCGCACGTGTTCCACGGAATGAGCGGCGACGTCAGCGTGCCGGCGTCCTCGAGGGTGCGGGAGAGGTTCTTCGGGTCGAGGCCGCGGCGCTCGTACTCGCCCCGGAACATGCGGCCGGGCAGCACGATCGAGATGTACTGGTCGGACGCGAGCACGTTGATGCCGAACGACGTGCCGAGCGTGGTCAGGATCAGTCCGCGCGCTCCGCGCACCCGCGCCAGCATGCGTCCGGCGAGGACCCGCAGCATGCCCGTGGTCTCCAGAACCGAGCCGAAGGTCATCGCCGTCAGGATCAGCCACACCGTCGTCAGCATGCTCGCCATCCCGCCCCGCGAGACCAGGTCGTCGATGAGCGGATTGCCCGATTCCAGCCCGTAGCCCGCATAGAGCGCCTGCCAGACGCCCTTGAGGAGCGCGACGCCCTGCGGCAGGTCGGTCGGGCCGACGTAGCGCAGGACGGCCTCCTGCTGGAACAGGGCGGCGAAGAGGCCTCCCGTGAGAGCGCCGATCAGCATCGCCGGCAGGGCCGGCACCCTGCGCATCACCAGCGCCAGCACCAGGGCCATGGGCAGCAGCAGGTGCGGGCCGAGCACGAAGCTCTCCGCCAGGGCCGTCCGCACCGCCGCGAGCTCGGCCGTCTCCTCCGGGGCCGACGCCGTCACCCCCGCGACCGCGAACAGGACGAGGGCGGCGGCGAAGCTCGGCGCGGTCGTCCAGAGCATGTGCCGGATGTGAACGAACAGGTCCGTGCCCGTCACGGCCGGGGCGAGGTTCGTCGTATCCGACAGCGGAGACATCTTGTCGCCGAAGTACGCGCCGGAGACGACCGCGCCGGCCGCCAGGCCGAGATGGAGCCCCTGCGCGGTCGCAACGCCGAGGAGGGCGATGCCCACCGTGCCGGCCGTCGTCCACGAGCTGCCGGTCGCCAGGGCGACCACTGCGCAGATCAGGCAGGCGGCGGCGTAGAAGACAGACGGCGCCAGCAGGGCCAGGCCGTAGTGGATCATCGTGGGGACGACGCCCGCCAGGATCCAGGTCCCGATGAGCGCCCCGACCGCCAGCAGGATGAGCACGGCCCCCATCGAGACCGAGATTCCCCGGCTGATGCCCGCTTCCAGGTCGGTCCACCGATGGCCGTTGGCGAGGCCGATGATCGCTGCCACGCCGGCCGAGAGGACGAGCGCGATCTGGTTGGGCCCCGACGACGAGGAATCGCCGAAGAGGTAGACCGAGCTCCCGAGCAGGGCGATCAGGAACAGCACCGGAACGACGGCCTGACGAAGCGTCGCCTCGCGGGCCTCGCGCAACGCGGATGCGGCCATGGCGGCTCGTCAGCCGACGGGAAGGTCGGCGCCGTGCCGGCGACGCTTGAGGAAGAGTCCCTTGCGCGACAGCCCGAGGAGCCGCGCGGCGGGGTCCACCCGTCCCCCCGTGACCTCGAGCGCCCGACGGATCAGCGCCCGCTCGACCGTCGCGGTCGCCGCCGCCAGCGTCTGCCCCGGATGCAGGGTGACCTGGAACGGGGACGCTTCGGCGGTGGCCGGCGGCCGGGCCGGCTCGGCCTGCGCCGCCCGGAGCACCTCCGCGGACAGGTGCTCGGGCGTGATGACCGCGCCGTCGTCCGCGAGCGCGGCCGCCCGTCGAATCTCGTTCGACAACTGGCGCACGTTGCCCGGCCACCGGTAGCGCAGGAGGCACCGGAGGGTGCGGGGGGACAGCTTGAGACGCGGCCGCCCGTGCTCGGCTCCGTGGCGCCGCAGGAAGTAGTGCACGAGGGGGGGGATGTCGTCTCTCCGCTCGCGCAGCGGCGGGATGGGCAGGCAGACGGCGTTCAGCCGGAAGAGCAGATCCTTCCGGAAGCGGCCCTCGCGCACCAGCCCGGCGAGGTCGGCGTTCGTGGCCGCGATGACCCGCACGTCGACGGCGACCGGCCGCGCGGCGCCGAGCGGCTGCACCTCGTTGTGCTCGAGCAGGCGCAACAGCTTGGGCTGGGCCTGCAGGTCGAGCTCGCCCACCTCGTCGAGGAGCAGCGTCCCGCCATCGGCCGTGCGGACGAGACCCGGCATGTTGTCGTACGCGCCGGTGAACGACCCGCGAAGGTGACCGAAGAGCTGGCTGTCGACGAGGTCGCGGGGCGTGCCGGTGCAGTTGTAGGGGACGAAGTCCCGCGGCCCGCGGCCCGAGTGCCGGTGGATCAGGCGGGCCAGCACCTCCTTGCCGGTGCCCGACTCCCCGAGGATCAGGATCGGCAACGTGCTCGCCGCGACCTTCCGCGCCTTCTCGACGAGCCGCCGCATCGCGGGCGACGCGAAGACGCCGTCGTCGCCGGCCGCCCGGAGCTCGGGCGGCCACGGGGACGGGTGGTCGCAATCCGCGCGGCGGAGCGCCTCGAACGCCGCCAGCCGCTGCACGTGGCACCGCAGGGCGGGCAGGCCCGCTCGTGCCCGCACGTCCTGGGGAGGTCGCACGAGGAGGCGCACCTCACCCTCCGTACCCAGTCCGCAGGGGATCGACGTCACACGTCCTGGCCGGCGGGCCGCCGCGGCGGCCGCCGCGGCCGTCCAGCCCTCGTGCGCGCGAAGGTCGAACGAGCGACCGTCGCGCGTGAAGACGATTGCGAGGGCCTCCGCCCAACCGCTGCGGCGCAGGAGAATGAAGAGCTCCTGGGCGAGGAGCTCGGGACGCGAAGCGAGGTGGGCGAGCGGCGCCAGGTCCAGGAGGTCCGGGATCGACGTGACCCCGCGGGTCGGGATTGGCGTCGACGCGCGGCCCGGCAGGGTGTCGCGGACGATGTGCGTCACGTCGCAGTGGGAAGCCGCGAGCCGGCTGCGCGGTCGGGAACCGCCCCGGCCGGCGGTCTGCAGGTAGCCGAGCACGCCGTCCCGCCTGGCGTCCGCGGTGCCCACGGCCGAGAGGATGCGCAGGGAGGCCTCCACGGCGGGCCGCTCTCGATCGCCGAGCGCGGCGGCGCCGAGCAGCGCGGTGTGCGCGCGCTCGAGCTCCGCCGTCAACGGCAGCGGCAGGTCGTCCGCCAGGTCGCGGGCCTCGGCGAGGGTGCGGGCCGCCAGGTCGACCCGATCCAGCCCCCGGCAGGCGTCCGCCTTGAGGCAGCGCAGCGAGAGGCCGTGGGGCAGGTCACCGCACTCGTCCGCCCTCGCGATCCCGGTCTCGCAGACGGCGAGCGCCTCGTGCCATGCAGAGGCCCCCAGCGCGAGGCGCGCGCGGGTGAGGCACGAGGCAAGCACCTCCGGCGCCGAAGCGAGGCTCGTGTCGCGGCGAAGCAGGTCGTCGAGCTCCGCGAGACGCCGCCGGCATTCGTCCGGCCGGTCCCGGTACAGCGCGATGCGGGCCAGCGTGTCCAGAAGGGCGATGCGGACACGAGCCGATCCGCCCGCGACCGCCAGCCCCTGCTCGCAGAGGGTTTCCGCCGCTCCCGCATTGCCGGCGGCCAGCCTGGCGCGCGCGAGGCTGGCGATGGCCTCGACACGGGACGCGAGGTGGCCCGACCGCACGGCGTGACCGAGGGCCGCCCGGCCGTAGCGGGCCTCCGCCGCGTGGTCCGCTCCGAGAGCGCAGGCGGTGGCGCGCGCGAGCGCCAGCCGCCCGGCCAGCCACAGGTTCTCTCCCGTCGCCAGCAGCTCCTCTGCCGCCGCCAGGTGCGCCAGGGCGGGGTCGAGGCGGCCCCGTCGGGTGTCGAGCCCGGCAAGGGCCAGGTGCAGGCGGACGTGCAGGTCCGGCTGGGCGGCGACGGTGGCCGAACGCAGGCACTCGTCCACCAGGCGGCCGGCCACCTGCGAACCCACCACGTCCGCCAGGTGGTCGACGGCGTCGAGGCGGATCCGGCTGACGAGCTCCGGGTCGCCGGCCGCCTCCGCGTCCTCGACCGCGCGCCGAAACCGGTTCAGGCTGCGGCCCGCCTTGCCCAGCTCGGCCGCCACCGCACCGAGCACGGCGTGACAGCGCGCCCGACAGTCGAGTGCGGCGTTCGCGGATCGGAGAACGCGCCGAGCGGCGGAGGCCGCTGCCTCGACGTCGCCCGTCAGTTGCAGCAACTCCGCATCCGCCGTCAGGTAGACGGCGCGCATCCCGGTCGGAACGGTCGCATCCCGCCCGTTCAGGCTGCGGAGCGCAGCGCGGAATCGACCCCGCGCCTTCTGAGCCAGGGCGTGGTCGAGCGGGGTAGGTGTCACGGGCGTCCCTGGAGCCTGCGCCGTGGACTCCACCGCGTTGCCTTCTGCGGCGCAAGCTCCTAGAACGACGCCGGGGGCGGCGTACGAACGAACGCCCGGAACCGGCGACGCCGGCTCCGGGCGAGTGACAATCCCGGCAGCGACCTACTCTCCCACGAAGTTGCCCCCGCAGTACCATCGGCGGTGGAGGGCTTAACTGCTGTGTTCGGCATGGGAACAGGTGTTTCCCCTCTCCTATGACCACCGGGAAATCGCAAAACCCGGGGCGCGCCTGCGCGTCCCCGGGCTCCATCGTGTCAAAGAACGCAACCGGGCCCCGGCATTTGCCGGGCGCCTCGGTCGCTCGCCACCCCGCCGTCGGCCCTGTGCCGACCGTGGGGCGACAACCGGCGACAACTGAATATCCTACGAACGGCAGCTTCCCGCTCCGACGCGGAATGAAGATGGTCAAGCCTCACGGCTGATTAGTACCAGTTAGCTCAAGCCCTCGCGGGCCTTACACATCTGGCCTATCACCTGGTGGTCTTCCAGGAGCCTTCAGGGACCCGAAGGTCCAGGGAGATCTCATCTTGGGGAGGGTTTCACGCTTAGATGCTTTCAGCGTTTCTCCCTTCCGGACGTAGCTACCCAGCACTGCCGCTGGCGCGACAACTGGTACACTAGA
Source organism: Acidobacteriota bacterium (assembly GCA_026707615.1). Classification (GTDB taxonomy): domain Bacteria; phylum Acidobacteriota; class Vicinamibacteria; order Vicinamibacterales; family UBA8438; genus JAGWAJ01. Next base: position 11,960 of record JAPOWL010000315.1, read on the forward strand.
GGTCCGTCCATCCCGGTCCTCTCGTACTAAGGACAGCCCCCCTCAAATCTCCTACGCCCATGGCAGATAGGGACCGAACTGTCTCGCGACGTTCTAAACCCAGCTCACGTACCGCTTTAATCGGCGAACAGCCGAACCCTTGGAACCTGCTACAGCTCCAGGATGCGATGAGCCGACATCGAGGTGCCAAACCTTGGCGTCGATGTGAACTCTTGGCCAAGATAAGCCTGTTATCCCCGGCGTACCTTTTATCCGTTGAGCGATGGCCCTTCCATGCGGAACCACCGGATCACTAAGGCCTGGTTTCCCACCTGCTCGACGTGTATGTCTCGCAGTCAAGCTCGCTTCTGCCTTTGCACTCTCCGGCTGATTTCCAAACAGCCTGAGCGAACCTTCGCGCGCCTCCGTTACATTTTGGGAGGCGACCGCCCCAGTCAAACTACCCGCCTAGCAGTGTCCCTGACCTGGATGACAGGCCGAGGTTAGAACACCGACGAGCCAAGGGTGGTATCTCACCGACGACTCCCCGGACCCCAAGAGGCCCGGTTCAAAGTCTCCCACCTATCCTGCGCATGACACGCCAGCACTCACTACTAAGTTGTAGTAAAGGTGCACGGGGTCTTTCCGTCTTGCCACGGGCAACCGGCGTCTTCACCGGTACCACAAATTCGCAGTGTCCCTCGTTGAGACAGCGCTCAGATCGTTGCGCCATTCGTGCAGGTCGGAACTTACCCGACAAGGAATTTCGCTACCTTAGGACCGTTATAGTTACGGCCGCCGTTTACTGGGGCTTCAATTCGGTGCTTGCACACCTCCTCTTAACCTTCCAGCACCGGGCAGGCGTCAGACCCTATACGTCGCCTTGCGGCTTCGCAGAGCCCTGTGTTTTTGATAAACAGTCGCAACCCCCTATTCTGTGCCCCCGATACAAAGTTGCCTTCGTACCGGGCTCCCTTCTCGCGAACTTACGGGAGCAATTTGCCGAGTTCCTTCAGCACAGTTCTCTCAAGCGCCTTGGTATACTCTACCTGTCCACCTGTGTCGGTTTCGGGTACGGTCTTAGCGTGGGAGCTATTTCCAGGAACACCTTCACCGCATCTCCAATCCAATAAGGAGATACGATACACGGCATCCGTCACTACCCACTGGCCGGGGAATATTAACCCCGTTCCCATCGACTACGCCTTTCGGCCTCGCCTTAGGGGCCGGCTAACCCTGCGCCGATTAGCGTTGCGCAGGAACCCTTGGACTTTCGGCGAGAGGGTCTCTCACCCTCTTTATCGTTACTCATGTCAGCATTCGCACTTCTGATACCTCCAGCAGCCCACACGGGTCCACCTTCATCAGCTTACAGAACGCTCCGCTACCGCGCGTCATAAGACGCACCCGCAGTTTCGGTGTATGGCTTTAGCCCCGGTACATTTTCGGCGCGGAGACCCTTATTTAGACCAGTGAGCTGTTACGCTTTCTTTAAATGATGGCTGCTTCTAAGCCAACATCCTGGTTGTTTTGGGATCTCTACATCCTTTCCCACTTAGCCATAACTTAGGGACCTTAACTGGCGGTCAGGGTTGT
>JAPOWL010000194.1 GCA_026707615.1 Acidobacteriota bacterium
GACCAGCGCCGCGCTGAAGCTCGTGACGAAGACGACGTCGAAGGCGTTCGGGAGGGCGGCGAGGATGGCCAGCGCCACCAGCGGCCCAAGCATGGCGCCGGCGCTGTCGAGGGCACGGTGCACCCCGAACGCCGTGGCCAGACCGTCGGGGCGGCTGCTCAGCGAGATGAGCACGTCGCGCGGCACGGCGCGGGCGCCCTTGGCCGCCCGGTCGAGCGCCACCACGCCGGCGATGAGCGGCCAGGAGGCGCCGGCCGCCAGCAGTCCCAGCCGGCACACGGCGGACGTTCCATAGCCGGCGAACGCGATCTCCTTCGCGCGGCCGCCCCGGTCCACCGCCACGCCGCTCACCAGGCGCAGCAGCGCCGTCACCCCGTGGTAGAGCCCGTCGACAATCCCGAACTGGAACGGCGTCAGCCCGAGATAGAGCACCAGGTAGACGGGCAGCACGGTGCCGACCATCTCGGACGAGACGTCCGTGAAGAGGCTGGTGAAGCCGAGCGCCCAGACGTTCCGGCGCACGTGCAGCCAGCGGAAGCCCCCGCCCGCACCGCGCCGGGCCCGCCGCAGCGCCGACCACGCCTCGACCTGGTACATCCGCTCGGTGGCGCGCCCTCACGGGCGCGTTGGGGAGTCTGCGCTGGCGGACGTGCCGCACCGCCCGTGCTGCAGTGCAGACTCCTGGCACACTCCTGCGGGCACATCGGGAGTCTGCGCCGGCACGAACTGCTCGGCGCGCCCTGCGACGCACACCCCGGCGCGCTGGCGCGAGTTCAGCCGCTACGCGCGCAGGACGTCATCGTCCGCCGCCGGACCCGCCGGACCCGCCGGACCCGCCGGACCCGCCCTCGGTGGGCACCGCGCCCGGCCCCGGGAGCGGCTCGTCCGACGCGAAACGGCGCAGCACGTTCTCCGTCAGGCGCGAGACGTTGTTGTCGTAGTCGTTGAACGACAGGCTCCCGCTCCACGCGATCGAGCTGGTCGAGAACACCGCGCCCCCGTTCGGATACTCCACGTAGGCCATGTCGGCGTAGACGAGCGGGTTGACCGTGCCCCCCTGCTCGGAGTTGCTCGTGTTGACCTCCTCGATGACGTGCTGGTAGGCGTCGGAGTGGCCGAACGAACGCGCCAGGACCAGGGTGTGCGGCGGCGAGCCCTGCGCGTAGTCCACCCGGTCGAGCTCCGACCCCGCGGCGCCGAACTCCAGGACCAGCGACGGGTGGTTGCCGATCAGCTCGTTGTCGACGATGCCCTCGAAGATGAACGCCACCCGCGGGTCGAAGCTGTCCGGCATGCGCCGGAACGGGGAGTTGCGGACGAACCCCTGCGCCGTGAACCCGACGCCGACCAGCCACTGCGGGGCCCGGCCCCGGAAGCGCCACAGCCCGCCCGGCTCGCCGGTCAGGCTGTGGTGGCTCTCGCCCGGCGCCCCCTGCCAGTGCTCGGTGCCGTCGCGCCGCCGGACCTCGATGAAGGTGCCGGTGGGTTCGAGCGGCGTCACCCAGTAGAAGCCGTTGCCGCCCATGTACATCAGCCGGCCGCCCTGCTCCAGGTACGCCCGCATTGCCTGGAGCATCTCCCACGAGTAGTACTCCGGGTGGGTGCCGGTCAGCACCACGTTGTAGGGCTCGAGCAGCGCCGCCCCCTCCGCGTGCAGGTCGTGGTCCGTGACGACGTCCACGGCGAAGCCCTTGACCTCCAGCCAGTCGACGAGGTGCGTGTCGGCCATGAACTGCCACGGGTTGCGCGTGTCGATCTTCGGGCGCATGTTCGTGATGGGCCGGAGGCGCGACGAGTAGGCCACGCCGCTCCCGTCGGTATGCGTCGAATACAGGCTCATAGGCTGGAAGCCGGTGCCGCCGGTCCCCGCGTAGGCCAGATAGCTGACGGTCGGGGCCAGGAACGCGATCTTCGCGGTCGCCGTGCCCCTCGGCGGCCGGACGAAGAACGGCACGTAGTCCTCGCTGGTCGTCGTCCGCAGGCGCGCCGCGTAGATGCCGCTCGCGAGGTCGGGGGGCACCTCGAACGCGAAGCCGACGTCCCAGCCGGCGTCGAGCAGGTCGTCGTCGTGGAAGTGGATCGCCGCGTACTGCTCGGGAGCCCGGCGGTAGTCCATCTCGGTCGCGTCCCAGAGATGCCCGGTGACCGCGCGCGTCGGCAGGTTCACGGTGCGGCCGTCGAGCCCGTGCCTCGCGGTGTCGCGCACCCCGTCGGTCTCGATGTCCGCCGCGAAGTCCCACGCCGCCACGAGGTCGGTCGGCGCGGCGCCGGCGGCGGCATCGCCGGCCGCGGAATCGCCGGCCGCGAGGCCGCCGGCTGCGATCGCCTCCACCTCGGCCCGATCGAGGGCCCGGGAGTAGATGCGCGGATTGTCGATCTTCCCGTTGTAGTGTCCCGCCACGCCGCCTTCGGCGGTCCCGTACGCGGCGATGTGGAGCGGCACGTCGGGCGTCGCCAGCGCGCGCAGCGGCGTCGTCCGCTCAACCACCACTCGCGTCGGATCGTTCGCGTAGCGGTCGAGCGGCTCCTGGTACAGGGTCACCCGGCCGGTTCCGGCGTCGAACGTCGCGGCCACGAAGTACCACTGCGTCGGCACGCCGTGGGGCCGCGGGCGCCCCGCGCCCGGAATCGCCGGCACCCAGCGCCGGAGCGCAGGCTCCGCCGCCACCCGCGCCACCTGCCCGTCGGCCGCCCCGAGCCAGAGCGCCAGCCGCCCCTGCTCGTCGATCACCAGACCGTAGCCGCGGTCCGCCGCCCACTTCGTCACCACGCCCTGCGCGCCCGGCGCCCCGGACCAGCCGACCACGCCCGGCCGCGTCGGCGCCACCCACGCCGTGATCGTGAAGCTCCCGCCGAGCCTGAGCGGCGCCGCGTCCGGCACCGTGACGTAGGAGCCGAGCGGCAGGTCCTGCTGCCGGCCGGGGTAGTCGCCGTTGGCCGGCGTCTCGACCAGCGTCTCCTTGATGCCCGGCCCGTTCGGGTTCGCGTCACCGTGAATCAGCCGCACGATCTCCGCCCGGTACGTCGGGAGCTGGCTGCTCACCATGAAGCGGATCGTCTCGCCCGGCGCCACGCTCATCCGATCCGCGTAGCCGACGACTCCCATCGCCGTCAGCGCCGCCCGTGGCCCCATCTCGGCCGCCGACTGCGCCGACGCACCGGCGGCCAGTGCCAGAAGCGCAACGCCCGCCACCCCACCGCATCCCGTGGTCCTGCTCACTGACGTCATCTGAAGCCCCTCCCAGTCTGCGGCGCTCAGCTCAGCGGCGTGGAGTCTCGATCCCTTCCAGCAGAGCCCGGTAGCGTGCGTCCGCCTCCTCGACGCGCGGCTCGAGCAGGCGGCGCTGGGCCGGCCACATCTCCGACAGCAGGCTGCGCGTCTCCCACGGCTCGAGGTCGCCGTCCGGATCGACCGTCTCCGTCAGCAGCTCCCGCAACCGGGCTCGTTGCTGCGCCACCAGCTCGGGCACGCGCTCGTCGCGGTAGAAGGGCCGGCCGTTCACGATCACGTAGATCGGCGCGCTGTGGGCCACCGTGCTGTTCCGCTCGCCCTGCCGCTCGCCGAAGGCCCGGGCGGCCAGCCACAGGCTCCGATTCGCGGTCAGCGTCGCGCGGAGCTCCACCCGGTCGCGGCCTGCGGCCGGCCCGACGGCGGCCACCTCGCCGTGCACGACCAGCTCCAGGCGGTCGAGACGGTCGAGGTCCGGATTGAGCGCCGCCTCCGCGACGACCTCCACCCGCGCGCCGGGCTCCACGTGCAGCTCCTCGCCGAGGGTCCGTCCGTCGACCGTCAGCTCCAGCAGCGGGCCGTTGGTCACGTACAGGCGCCCGGCGCGGAAGGCGTCGAACCACGCATCGACGCTGAAGGGACCGTCGAGCTTGACGTAGCTGCGCACGACGCCCGGCAGGTCCATGTACGGGAAGTCCGAGCCCGCGGCGGGCAGCAGCTTGTAGCCGAGGTTCAGGAAGCCGTACCAGAGTTCGGTCGGCAGGCGCCCGAGCTGGAGGAGTTCGACGAAGTCGACGATCCCGAACGGCACGTCGAGGGCGAGGCCGCGGCGGCCGTTGAACAGCTCGGCGTGGTGCGCGTAGCCCGACAGGCCGCCCTGCCGCCGCGCCTGCTCGAAGACCTCGTGGTAGAGGAAGTAGCCCGCCGGCCCCGCGTGGAGCGGCTCGCGCAGGTTGTGGTGGATGGTGTGGCCGCGGTGGACCGTGCGCGGATCCTCCTGCCCCGAGACCAGCGCGTGTCCGTCGCGCTCGAAGCGGCCGGCCGGTCCCCACGCGGGCTGCCCGAAGTGCGTCCCGGCGATGTTGCCCATCTGCAGCAGGTTGGCGACGTGCACGTCCTCGGCGGCCACTTGCGCCCAGGTGCTCTCGTCGCGAACCGCGTGCCGCTCGATGTGGATGTGGGCGTCGCCGGAGTACCAGCCCCGGGACGGTTGATCGACGTATCGATCGAGGGTGACCGGGACGGTGGTGGTCGCGCCGGGACGGACCTCGATCTCCGTGTGGTGAACGCGGTACTCGATGCCCCGAGTGACGACCAGCTCGTAGCTGCCGGCCGGCACGCGGGCGTCGTAGCTGCCGTTCACGTAGAACGCGAGGCGGTTCGGCGACGGCCAGAAGGTGCGGGGCGTGATCCACAGCCGGCGGACCTCGTCCGTGTAGCGGTGCACGAGGACGGCGTCGTCCGACGGCAGCGGCATCCGCCCCGTCGCGTCGTAGAGGCCCACGCGGGCGGGCACAGAGCGGCCCGAGGCGGCGTCGGTTACCTGGAGGTGGACCCGGCCGAACGCCGCCGGCGCCCGGGTGGCGCCGCTCCGGACGACCTCGATGTCGCAGATGCACACGCCGCCGCGGCTGCCGACGGCGACGTCGACCCCGCGCGTGCCGTGCCCGGCAAGGCGCGCGCGGTCGAGGGTCAGGGTGACGCTGCGCAGCGTGTCGCCGGGCTCGGGCCGCACCTCGGCGCGCCCCAGGCTCTCGCCGCCGTTCCGCTCCCAGACGACGGTGAACGGCGTCGTGAGGGCCGGCGCGTAGGTCAACGTCAGGGTGACCGGCTCGTCGACGTCGAACCCGTACGCGTCGTCGACGTCGAAGCCGATCAGCCCGCCCGCCACGCACTGCCGGCCCCCGACCGTGCGCGTCTCGACCTCGTTGCGGTAGGCGCCGAGCCCGAGCTCGGAGTAGCTGAGCCCGTAAGTGTGGGCAATGCGCGGTCGCGGCCAGTCGACCTCGCGCACGTAGCGGGCCTCGCTGCCGTGGGCCGACAGGCGCGGGTCGGCGGTCTCCGGGGGCAACGCAAGCGCAAGCCCGAGCAGCAGCCAGGCCAGCCAGCCGCGCGTGTGGATCGTCGGGCGCTGTCCAGAGTCCTCGAACGATTCGGCCTTCCCGGCCCGTGCCTTGCCTGTCGCGGCCATCACCACTCGCCGAGCGGATCCAGGACGCTCAGGAACGGGAAGCGACGGAAATCCGCATCCCGGGTGCAGATGCGGCTGACGCCGTGCTCGCGCATCAGGACGGCCGTATGCACGTCGTGCATCACGCCTCCACGCAGGTCGGGCAATTCCGCCAGGGTCTGGGCGAGCACGGCGCGGTGACGCTGCGTCGCTGCCAGCACTTCGAATCCGGGCGCGGCCAGCAGGCGCTCGATGAAGCTCCAGGCGCCCGCAGGCGTCCACGGTGACCGGAAGGCGCGGGCGTGCGTGCTGACCCGCAGAAACTCGTAGCAGACGCTCCAGGTAAGAAACGCCGGTGCGGAATCTCCCCGGGCGTCATCCAGGCGCTTGCGGCAGGACACGCCGAGATCCGAGCGCTCGTCCGCGGCGTGAAGGAGCACGTTGGTGTCGAAGACCAGCAACTACTCTTCTTCCATCGCGCGGTACAGCGCGTCACGGTCGTCGATGTCGACGAGATTCCCACCGCTGTCCCACGTCGGCAATGGCGACAGGGGTTCCGGCGTTTCTCCAGTGGCGACTGACGGCGCGAGCACGCGTCGAAGTCCCGCTTCGACCAGCGCGGACATCGTCGTTCCCCGCCGCGCCGCCTCCTCCCGCAACCGCTGCATGACGGAATCATCAATGTTGAGCGTCGTCTTCATATGGATAACCATACACCGTTCGGGAAGGAGGAGCCGGTAGCGGAGGCGGCACCGCGCGTCGCGAGCGCGCCCCTGACGGGCGCGTCGGGAGTCGGCCCGTGCGCGAGATCTCCGCGTCGCCCGCGCTACGGCGCAGACTCCCGGTCGGGCTCGCGCAGCCAGAGGATCAGACCCACGGCGAGCACCGTTGCGACGACCGTTGCCACCCCCCACGCTGCCAGGGACAACCATTGCACGGCGGAGGCCGACACGTCGAGCAGGGACGTGGGCAGGGCTCCGGTAGCCACCACGCCGAACGCCCGCGCGCCGAGCGCCAGGCCGCCGACGGCCAGGCCCCCCATGGCGATCAGCAGCCCGACCGCCAGGCCGCCGAGGCCCAGGACGCCCACTGACATCCCGCCCAGCGCGACCCCCCCGACGGCGAATCCGCCGATGGCGACGAGGCCGAAGGCGGCGTCGCCGATCGCCACGACGCCGCGCGCGACCGCGATCCGCTCGCCGTTCCCGTCGTGGGCGACGTGGATCAGCGGCAGGCCCCACACCGTCCGCCGGGAGCGGTACTCGAAGCCGGGGCGCTCGGCCCGAGTCCGGCCCCGGCGCCATCCGCGGCGGGTGGGTGTCCATTCGTCGTCGGACCGGGTTCCGCCGGAGGGCGCGCGGTCCCGCGATACGGCGTCGGGAAGCGACCCGGGAATGGCGGCCACGGTCGACTGGCGGACGTCGCTGCTGAGCTCGCTCGCCTGCTGGTAGCGCCGCCGCGGCTCCTTCTCCAGGGTCCGCAGCACGACCTGATCGAGCCGCACGTCCACCTCGACCTTCTGCGACGGCGGCGGGAATCGGCCGATCGGGAGCTCGCCGGTCAGCATCTCGTAGAAGACCACGCCCAGCGCATAGATGTCGGCCCGGTGATCCACCTGGGAGGGATGCTCGATCTGCTCGGGCGCCATGTAGTGCGGCGTGCCGAGGACGCGCGCGTGCTCGGTGAGCCGGGTGTCGGTGGACGACCCGGTGAGCAGCGCGAGGCCGAAGTCGACGATCTTCGGCGCGCCGGCCCGGTCGAGGAGGATGTTCTCCGGCTTGATGTCCCGGTGCACCACGCCCTGGTCATGCGCGTACTGCAGCGCCTCGCAGATGCGCGGCACGATCGCCAGCGCCTCGGCCGGGGCCAGGCTGCCGCTCGCCATCGCCTGCCGCAGCGTGACGCCCTCGACCAGCTCCATCACCAGGTAGTAGAGGCCGTCGTGGTGGCCGAAGTCGTAGACGCGAACGACGTGCGGATGGTCCAGCCGGGCCATCGTCCGCGCCTCGCGGGCGAAGCGCTCCGCGAACGACGGATCGTCCTGCAGGTGCGCGTGCAGCACCTTGACCGCGACCGGACGGTCGAGGGGCCGGTGGCGCGCGCGGTAGACGGTCCCCATCCCGCCGGGCCCGATCAGCTCGAAGCCGTCGAGGTCGGGCAGCCGGCGCTCCAGCTCCTCGGGAGCGAGCGGCGAGGCCCGTCCCCGCCGCCGGTCGGCCTCGGTGGACGCCTCCCAGCGGAGCCCGGCCCGCAGCGCGCAATAGGGGCAGACGCCCGGCGGCGCGTCGGGCGGGATCTCGGCGTGGCACTCCGGACAGGTTCGCTGTGTCATACCCCTTGCTACGCGATCGCCGGCGCGTTGTTACAGGCAGCCGGCCCTCGGCGGCGACTCCACGGAGTATGCGGCACGGAGAACGGCTATGATGGCGGCCACCCGGTTTCGTTCGAAACAGCGGCGACCGGGTGCCGTCGATCGGGTCATCGGGCTACCGGAAACGCACGCTCGAACGTCGAGGGGCACCTACGATGCCAGAGTCTCAAGGCGCAACGTCCAACGGTCCCGGTTCGCGATTGGGTCGCCTCGCCCGGCTGGCGCTGATCGTGCTGACCGCCGGCACCGCCGCCTGCGTCGCGGGCGGGGCGGGAGCGCCGGAATCGCTCGAGGAGCTCGCCCGCCGCTCCCTGGCCACCATCGACGGGGAGCTCTCGGTTCCGGGCCTGCGGGAGCCGGTCGAGGTGATCCGCGACGAGTGGGGCGTGCCCCACATCTACGCGCAGAATGACGACGACCTCTTCTTCGCGCAGGGCTACGTCATGGCGCAGGACCGCCTGTGGCAGATGGAGATGTGGCGCCGCTGGCGCGAGGGGCGGCTGGCCGAGATCTTCGGTCCCGAGGCGCTCGACTACGACCGCCGCACCCGGCTGATGAGGTTCCGGGGGCCGTTCGACGAGACGGAGTGGACGAGCTACCACCCGGACGCCCACCGGCTGTTCAGCGCGCACGCGGCCGGCGTGAACGCCTGGGTCGAGCAGCACCGCGACAACCTGCCGGTGGAGTTCCAGCTCACCGGCGTCGAGCCACTGCCGTGGACGGCGGAGACGGCGGTCCTGCGCTGGGCGTCGCTCGGGGTGCCGAGCGTGCGGGGCCATGCCATCCACGAGATGCAGCTCGCCCTCGACGTCGCCCGCCACGGCGTGGAGGAGGCCAACCGGCGCTTCGCCCCCGACCCGTGGGACGACCTGGTGGTGCCCGACGGGCTCGACGTCAGCATCATCACCGAGGAGATCCTCGAGGCGATGCGGGCCGGTGACGGCGATCCGTTCGTGGCCGGGCGCCTGCCGGCGCTGGAGATCGTCGAGCCGTACCGCGCGCTGCTCCCGGGGGCGGGACTCGAGGCGCGGCAGGTCTCGCCGCGGCCGATCCCCACCGAGGGCAGCAACAACTGGGTGCTGACCGGAGCGCGATCGCCGAGCGGGGTGCCGATCCTCGCCAACGATCCGCACCGGCGCATCGAGATGCCGGCGCTGCGCTACTTCGTGCACCTCGTGGCCCCGGGCTGGAACGTGATCGGCGGCGGCGAGCCGCCCTTCGCCGGCGTCGACGCGGGCAGCAACGAGCGCATGGCGTGGGGCTTCACCTTCGCCGGCACCGACATGGTGGACGTCTACGTCGAGGAGCTGCACCCGGACGACCCGAACCTCGTGCGCTGGCAGGACGGCTGGGAGCCGCTCCGGATCATCGAGGAGGAGATTCCGGTGAAAGGCCGGGAGCCGGAGCCGGTGGTGCTGAAGTTCAGCCGCCACGGCCCCGTCTTCTACGAGGACCGGGAGAACGGCGTGGCCTACGCCGTGCGCTCGGTCGTGCAGGAACCGGGCACCGCAGCCTACAAGGGGAGCTTCCAGCTCGCCCAGGCGGAGAGCTGCGCGGACTTCTTCGAGCGGGCCATGCACTGGCTGATCCCGACCCACAGCCTCATCTGCGGCGACGCGGACGGCAACATCGCGCTCCAGGTGACCGGGCTGACGCCGGACCGCGACGGCTGGAACGGGCGCCTGCCGGTGCCCGGCAACGGCGACTACGAGTGGCGCGGCTTCCGCGAGGACCTGCCGCGGGAGTTCAATCCGGAGCGGGGCTACATCGCCACCGCCAACAACAACGTGCACCCGCCCGGCTACGAGGGCCGGCCCGTCTTCTACCACACCTCGCGCGGCGTCGAGACGTCGCGGATAGCCCGGCTGCACCAGATTCTCGGCGCCGGCAACGTGCTCTCGGTCGACGACCACAAGCGCATCCAGCTCGACGCCCGCCTGCTCGCGGCCGAGCGGGACGTCCCGGCGTTCCAGGGCTGGACGTCGGAGGACGCCGACGTGGAGTGGGCACGCGGCCTCATCGCCGACTGGGACGGCACCGTCTCGCGCGAGAGCACCGCGGGCGCGCTCTACGTACGCTGGCGGGCCGAGGTCGACGATGCCGTTCGCGACGCCGGGACGTCGGAAACCGAGCGCCGGGCGCTCATCGAGCAGGGCCTGGCGGCGGCCATCGAGCGCCTCACGGCGGAGCTCGGCCCCGACCGCGCCGAGTGGCGCCATGGCCGCGTCCACGCCAGCGAGCTCCCGCACCTGCTGGTCCCGGCGTTCGACCTGCCCCCGGTGGAGCGCCCGGGCGGCTTCGGCGCGCTCAACGCCACCGGCGCCAACTTCCGCCGCATCATCGACCTCGCGGACCCGGACCGCTCGGTCGCCAGCAACGCCCCCGGCCAGTCGGCCCAGCCCGGGAGCCGCTTCTACGGCAACCTGGCCGAGAACCTGGGCAACGGCGAGTACTTCCCGCTGCTCTACACGCGCGAAGCGGTCGAGGAGCGGGCCGCCCATCGGCTGACGCTGCGGCCGGCCGGCGAGTGAGGCGGTCGTCACGACGGAGGAACGATCCGTCCCTGATGAGGGTTCGGTCACCGGTATCCAGGGGCGGAACGGGCATGAAAACGACGGTCGTCTTGAAGGACGAGCTGGTGGAGCGCGCTCGGGCGCTGTCCGCCGAGCGCACCCTGAGGGGTCTGCTCAACCGGTGTCTGGCTGACTGGGTCGCCCACCGCAGACAGCGGGAGATCGAAGCACGCCTTCACGAGGAGTACGCGCTGGGCGCGGCAGAATCGGCCAACGTAAACCGCGAGTTCGCCGACGTCGATGTGGAGGACTGGCCGCGCCGCTGAGGTGAGGGACGTCGTCGCGTCGAGGGCCCACCCGTGCTCGTCACGACGGTGAGACCATCCGGAGGAGGTCTCGCAGCTCGTCGTCCACCAGCCGCCCGTCCTGAACGGTCTCGGCGACGAGCTGGCGCACGCGGGTCCGCCAACGGGCGCGGAGCCTCGAGAGCGCCGTACGCAGCGCGGGCTCGCTCCGGCCGAGCCGCCGGGCGAGGTCACCGTAGGGGACGGCGGCCGCGTCGACGCCCAGGTAGGCCTTGAGCGCGTCGAACAGCTCCGTCTCTCCGCGCCTGGCGTAGCCCCGGCGGAGGTCGGCAACCGCCCGCTCCAGCAGGGCGAGGGCCCAGCGCCGCTCGTAGAGCGCCTCGGGCGTGCGGGTGTCGGCGGGCTCGGAGCGATAGCGATGCTCGGCGTCCGCAGCGTCGAACGAGACGACCTCGGCGCCGCCCCCGCGCTTCGCGGCCGCCTCCCGCCGCCACTCGCTGGCGAGAAAGTTCTTCATCGCGGTGAGCAGGAAGCTGCGGAACCGCCCGCGCGCCGGGTCGGCGGACGCCAGCCCGCGGCGCTCGAGCAGCCGGGCGAAGAAGGCCTGCGTCAGGTCGCGGGCGTCCTCGGCGTCGTAGCCGCGGCGGCGCACGTAGGCGTAGAGCGGATACCAGTACCCGGCGCAGAGCTCGGCGAGCGCCCGGTCGGCCTGCTCGGAGGTCGCGCCGCCGGCGGCAGCCAGCACCATGCTCCAGCGCGTCGTCGCGAACCGCATCGCCTGCATTCTCGCCCGGCGCGAATGCTGCAGACCAAACGCGTGACGGAAGTACGATCCGCGCGTGTACGACGCGATCGTGATCGGCGTGGGCGGAATGGGGAGCGCGACGCTCTACCACCTCGCGCGGGGCGGCGCCAGAGTGCTGGGCCTGGAGCAGTTCGGCATCCCGCACGCCTTCGGCTCGTCGCACGGGTCGACGCGCATCATCCGCCTGGCCTACTCCGAGGGGCCGGAGTACGTCCCGCTGTTGCGGGCGGCGTATCGCTACTGGCGCGAGCTCGAGGCGGTCTCGGGCCGGTCGATCCTGCAGATCACGGGTGGGCTCGACATCGGGCCGGAGGGAAGCTGGACCATCGAGGGCTCGCGCCAGTCGTGCGTGGAGCACGGGCTCGCGTTCGAGGAGCTCGGCGGCATGGAGGTCAATCGCCGCTTCCCCGGCTACCGGCTGCCCGACGCGATGCGGGCGGTCTATCAGCCTGACGGCGGCTACGTCCGCTCCGAGGACGCCATCGAGGCGTTCGCAGCGGCGGCGCAGGCCGCGGGCGCCGAGATCGTGACCGACGCTACCGTCCGCGGCTGGGAGCGCCGCGGGGCTGGCTGGCGAGTGCACGCCGCCGGCGAGCGGTACGACGCCCGCAAGCTGGTCATCACCGCCGGCCCCTGGGTGGGCGCCCTGGTGCCGGACCTGCGACCGGTCTGCCGGCCCGAGCGGCAGGTCATGCTCTGGACGGAACCGCTGCGAGCCGACCGATTTCAGCCTGGACGCTTCCCGGTCTTCAACATGGAGTCGCCGTCCGGACGCTACTACGGCTTCCCCGACGACCGCGGCGAGGGCTTCAAGATCGGCAGGTACTACCACCTGCGGCAGCAGGTGACTGACCCGAACCGCCTGGACCGGGAGTGCCATCCGGAGGACGAAGCCGTCCTGCGCGAGGGAGTCGCGGCCTACTTCCCCGAGGCCGACGGCCCCACCCGGCGGATGGCGGCGTGCCTGTTCACGAACACGCCGGACACCGATTTCATCCTGGACCGCGCGCCCGGCCTGGACGACGTCTTCGTCGCAGCCGGGTTCTCCGGGCACGGCTTCAAGTTCTGCAGCGTCGTCGGCCGCATCCTGGCCGACTTCTGTCTCGACCGCCCGCCGCAGTGGGACCTCGGGCGCTTCCGGCTCGGGCCCGATCGATTCCGATAGGGGCTCTGAGGCCGCCGTGTTCGCGGCCGCTCGCCCGCGGGAGATGGAACTCCCGACACGACCCCGGACCACCAAGCCCAGTGGCCGGCAGCCCAACCACGCGCTCTCGACCGCCTTCGGCCGCCACGTAGCACAGGCCGGGCGCTACTGCGCGACGACGACGATGACGACGACGACGACGATGATGATGATGGATGAGATGAAGGGGACGGGTTGAGCCGATCGACAACGCGTCTGCGCACTCCCCCGGTAGGAGGGAGCGCATGACTCATCGACTCGCAGCCGCAGCCGTGATCCTCTCGCTCGCTGCGCCTGGCCTGGCGCATCCGCGGGCAGGCAGTGTCACGGATCGAGAGAGGGCTGCATCTTGCCGCGGCCCGGGCAGGACTGGAGGCGTAGCACAGCAGTCTCCGAGAGCTGACGGGCCGCCTGGCCGCGTCCCTGCCGTGCAGTGAGCCGATCTCGGGCAGCACCGCGCATTCCGGAGCGGAGGTAGACGACATGATGCTCCGACTCGCCCTGCTGCTCGCTCCGCTGCTCGTCCTGCCCACCCCCGCGGCCGGGCAACCCGACCTCTCGGCCGGAACCAGCCTGTCCCTCGGCTACCGCCAGTACCTCGACACTTCTGCGTTCTGCTGCCCGCTCTGGACATGGCTGGAACTCGACGCCGGCCCCGTCCGACTCCATTTCGACTACCTCTATAGCCTTCAAGAGACGGAGGGCTACGGCGGATACCCACTCGATGGAGACAACGGGAACGCGGTCCGAGCGGGGTTGGACGCCCCGATCGACAACGGCAGCCTACAAGGAAACTCGTGCGCGGGCTCGGCTCACGCAGCCTTCACCTCGACTTCCA
>JAPOWL010000291.1 GCA_026707615.1 Acidobacteriota bacterium
GGTCCTGGCGATGACGCACATCCCGGAGGCGGAGGTGCGGGCCAGGCAGTACCCGTTCACTTTCTCCGGTGGCATGCTCCAGCGAGCGATGATCGCCATGGCGATTGCGTGCGAGCCGGACGTCCTCATTGCCGACGAGCCCACGACGGCGCTCGACGTGACGATTCAGGCGCAACTCCTGGACCTGCTCCGGGAGCTGCAGCACGCCAACGGCATGGGGATGGTTCTGATCACGCACGACCTCGGTGTCGTGGCCCGCATGGCGGATGAGGTGGCGGTAATGTACGCCGGCCAGATCGTGGAAAAAGGGTCGGTGGACGACCTGTTCTACCGGTCGGCGCACCCGTACACCGTGGGACTCAAGTCCGCCATGCCCAGCCGGACGACGACGAGAGCCACCGGCTTGCGCCCCATCGAGGGAGCGCCGCCCGACCTGTTCGACCCGCCCCCCGGTTGCGCCTACGTGGAGCGTTGCCCGAACGCGATGCGGTTGTGCGAATCCCACCACCCGGAACGCTTCGTGGTCGACCCGGCCCACCAGGCGCATTGCTGGCTGCACCACCCGAGCGCGCCGGTGCGAAACGATGACGTGTATCGCGGAGGCTCGGCTTGAGCGCGCTGGTTGAGTCCAGGGGGCTCACCAAGCACTTTCCGTTGCAACGCGGACGGACCGTGCACGCGGTCGACGACGTATCACTGGCGATCGCCGCGAGGGAGATCGTCGGTCTGGTCGGCGAGAGCGGGTCCGGCAAGTCCACGTTGGGCAGGACACTGGTGGGCCTGCACGACAAGACGGCGGGTGAGGTGTATCTGGAAGGGCAGAGGCTGCCCCGGCGCTATGCGGCGGCCGACTTCCGGCGCTATGCGCGAAGCATGCAGATGATCTTCCAGGATCCCTATACGAGCCTGAACCCGCGGATGACGGCCGGCGAGATCGTCGGCGAGGGGCTACGCCTGCACGGCAGCGCCGACGGCGTGGAGGTCCGCAAGCGCGTCACCGGCTGGCTCGATCGCGTCGGACTCGGGAGGGAGCACGCCGGTCGCTACCCGCATGAACTGTCAGGGGGACAGCGGCAGCGCGTGGGTATCGCCCGGGCGCTGATCCTGGAGCCGACCTTCGTCGTTTGCGACGAGCCGATCTCGGCGCTGGACGTGTCGGTGCAGGCGCAGATCGTTCGCTTGCTCGAGGAGCTGAAGCAGTCACTGGGGCTGACCCTCCTCTTCATCGCGCACGACCTCTCCATGGTGCGCTACGTATCCGACCGCATGGCGGTCATGTACCTCGGTTCGCTCGTGGAAACCGGGGCGTCGAAGGACGTGTACTCGCGGCCGCTGCACCCGTACACGCAGGTGCTCGTTGCGTCGAATCCCGAACCCGACCCCCAGGGCGAGCGAGAGCGGAAGCGGATCCCCATCACGGGCGAGATCTCTTCACCCATCAACGTGGGGGCGGGCTGTCGATTCGCGTCGCGTTGCCCCGAGGTGCTGGACATCTGCTGGACTACCACGCCGCTGCTGCGACCGACGGCGCGAGAGGCGGACGATCATCATGTCGCCTGCCACCTGTACGAGCCAGCGACCGCGCCGCGGGCCTCGCAAGCCCCGGCTGACCCCCTTTGACTCGAGGCGGCCGTCCAAGCCCTGCGGCCGGCGGCGGTCGCAGGCCGGTCCACCCTTCCCGTCGGCAGGGTCCGCTCGACGTAGTCCTTGTCAGGGAGTCGCCGTCCCGCGCAGCCATCCGGGCGGCACGCCGGCGCGGCGTGCTTCGTCCTCGATCTCCCGAATCTCACCGTCGAGGCGGTCCCGCTCGGCCCGCGTTTCCTCGAGCGCCCCGAGCGCCTCGAGGCGCTGGCGCTCGACCGCGCCGCGTCGCAGCGGGTCGTCGATGGCCGTGAACTGCGCCCACAACCCGTCTGCCCGGTTCTGGAGGGCCGCCGCCATCAGGGCCGCTCGCGCCTGCGCGTCCCGGGCAGCAGCGATCCTTGCGCGCCAGTAGTCTTCGCCGCGAGCCACGGTGGCTTCCGGTTGGGCGGCGTCGAGCTCGTCCTCGTCCGCGGGCGCTTCCGGGCCTCCGCCGGGGCCCGACGACGGCGGCCCGGCCGGGTCGGAGCCCGGCGCAGCGGACGATGGCAGGACTCCGATCGTGAGACCCCCGCTGTCCCGCAGATCCTCATTCGTATAGACGCGCGCCTTCTCGTCCGCCGGGATGGCGGCCCGCCGGGCCCGTTCCCGCCGCGCGGCATCGACGAGCGGGGTCTGGCCGGACGCCTCCGCGGCCAGCAGCAGGGTCGTGGCAACGAGGGGGAGCGCGAGCCCGAGGCGGCGATGATTGTTGGTCATCGGCAGATCATCGGTCGGGGCCGGCCACGGCCGGGGTGAACTTCTGCACGCGCCGCCCGTCGAGGGTCTCGCCCACGAAGAGGTTGCCTCGCGAGTCGACGGCGAGGCTGTGCGGCGACTCGAATTGACCCGCCCAGCGCCCGCGGCGACCCATGGTGGCGACCACCTCGAGCGTGTCGCGCCGCAGCACGTGCACTGCATGACGCCTGCCATCGGCAACGGCGATCAGCCGCTGCTCCGGATCGCGCGAGAACGCCAGGTCCCACGGCGTCCCGCCGACCGAACCGTCCCGGAGCGGGGCAGAGATCAACGACTCGGCCACGAACGCGCCGTCCGGCCGGAACACCTGCAGCCGTTCGTTTCCCCGGTCGCAGACGTAGACCAGCCCGTCCGCCGACACGCCGACGCAGTGCGGCGTGTCGAACTGTTGCCGCAGGGGCGGCGTCCGCGTGAACGCGGGAAGAGTGGTGTCGTCCGGCGCCTGGCCGTAGGCGCCCCAGTGGCGGCGGTACTCGCCCGTGCTCGCGTCGAAGACGATGACGCGCCGGTTCGTGTAGCCGTCGCTGATGTACACCTCGTTGGCGCCGGGGTCGACGAAGACATCGGTCGGCTGCCCCAGGAACCGCGTGCTCCCGCTGCCCGCCGTGCCCTCCCCGAAGTCGCCGATCTGGAGCAGGAAGTCGCCGTCGGCCGTGAACTTCAGGACGTGCGCGTTGTCGGTCGTGGCCCGCGACGCGGGGTCGTAGGGGAGGCCGCCGCCGAAGCCGACCCAGACGTGATCGCGAGGGTCGACGTGGATGCCGTGGGTCTGGGTGCCCCAGTCGTACCCCTCGCCGGAGCCGCCCCACGCCTGGACCACGCGGCCGTCGGGAGCGAAGGCGATCACCGGGGGCGTCCCCTCCGCGCCGCGCTGGCTGTTCGGCCGGTGGATGATCCAGACGTTGTCCTGGGAGTCGGTGGCGACACCGACCACGTTGCCGAGCAGCCAGTCTCCGGGCAGTTCCTGCGGCCAGTAGGGGTCCACCTCGTAGGAGGGGGCCACCATTGCCGCCGACTGGCCGGCCTGGGCGGGCGGGGCCGTTGCGAGCAGCGACGCGAGCACCAGCAGAAACGCAAGGAACCGAAGGGTCATGAGGCCGCTCCTGCCGACGTCACGCCTTGCCAGATCCAGTGGTCGCCTGCCGAACCATTGGTGAGCAACGGCCGGCGCGACGCGAGGAGCATCCCTGAACCCACGCCGGCCTGGAAGAACGCCGGGAGCCGCCGGGGCGATCGATTCGCCCCGGCGGCTCCTGATCCGGGTCGCGGTCCGGCCTGCTTGCGCGATCAGCCGGCGTCGGCGCTGCCGGCCGATAGTCGCCGAGGGCTCCGCGGCCGCCCTGCCGTTCCTGCGCCGCAGACTCCCAGCCCACCATTCGTCGCCCGACGGCTCCGCCTGGTGCCCAACCGACCCTGCAGGAGTCTGCTCCGCACTACGGCGCAGACTCCTAGTCGTCGTCGTTCGTCGTGCGGGCGGCAGCGCGCTCCGCCGAGATCTGCTCGTAGTCCTCGTCGGTCAGGTACACGACGTTGACGTGCGCGTGGTACATGTCGTCGTAGCTGCGCTGCCCCCAGCCGACCCACTGGGTGGGATCGGGGTTGGCCCGGTTGGCGCTGCTGTTGTCGTGCCACGCGGTCAGCTTGATGATGGTCCCGGCCGGCAGGACGGGCGCCGAATCGTCCGTGTAGACGTAGTTGACGTGCCAGTTGAAGTCGAAGTTGCCGACGTAGTTCAGCATCTCGACCCGCCCGTCCGGGTAGATCGCCTCCATCGCCATCGCCTTGCCGCGGATGTGCATGTGCGGCTGGAAGTTCTCCAGGCGCGCGGGCAGGCGGAGCGGGATGAACGCCTCGTGCTCGGTCACCGCGCCGGGCGGGATGTCGAGGGTCCGCATCGCCTGCCGCACCCCCATTGCCTGGGCGTAGACGCGGTACTTCGGCGAGTAGTCCCGCGGGTAGAGCCAGATGCCCAGCTCCGTCGAGTCGCTGATCTCCTCGCCCACGGAGTGGTAGTGGAGGTCGAAGCGGACGCGCGACCCGGCCTTCAGCAGCTTGCCGGTGCCCTCGCGGAAGACGTCGCCGGCCTTGCCGACCGCGTACTCCGTGAAGTACGAGCCGGTCCCCGGCACCTCGACCGCCGCGTCGAAGTCCTCGGGAGATTCCTCCTGCAGCAGGTACGTTACGGCGTGGTGGACGATGGGCCGGCCCGGCAGCGACGGCCGGACCTCGAGCGCCTTCACCCAGCGATCCTCGGTCAGCCCGGTCTCGACGATCGGCTGGTACCACTGGTCCTGCCCTTCGGCGGCCTGCGTCCACGGCGTCGAGCGGATGACCAGGTCCGGCTCGCCGAGCTCGGTGTACTTGTCGGCAAGACGCCAGATGTCGCCGGCCGGCCAGTCGATGGGCGGCGGCATGTCCTCCGGATCCCCCAGCGGCGCGCCGGCGTCCACCCACCGCACCACGGCGTCGACCTCCGCGTCGCTCAGCGAGATGTCGTTGGCGAACTCGCGGATGCCGACCGTCTTGTCGATGTGCCACGGCGGCATGACCCGGTTGGCCACCTTCTCCCGGATGGAGCGCGCCCAGGGACGCACCTCCTGGTAGGTCACCAGCGACATCGGCGCCATGCTGCCGGTCCGGTGACAGCCCTGGCAGCTCCGCTGCAGGATCGGAGCCACGTCGCGCGCGAAGGTGACGTCCGCGGGTGCCTGCGCGAGGGCGGGCGCGGCGGCCGCGGCGAGCGTGCCGAAGGCCGCGACGGCGATCTTCCTTCCAGTGGTCATGGGCTGATTCCTCACCTCACGTCGATATCCAGGTACGCGTTCGTCCAGCAGCACTGGAAGCCACCGGCCATGATCGTGCCCTGCGGCCCCGAATCGTCCCACGCCAGCACGCGCAGCACGTAGGCGCCGGGCGCGCCGAACGTTGCGGTCGTCGCCGCCCGGCCGTCCGCCCGCACGGCAGGGCGGGCCTCGCCGAAGTTCACCTCGCCGGGCCCCCGGAACTTGCTCCAGACGAGGCCTAGCTGCGGCGGGTTGCCGGTCGGCCGCTTCTGGACCCCGTCGTCGCTCGCCCAGACGGTGACCGTCACCGGCTGGCCGGCTTCGCCCTCGAGCGCCGCGCGGACGCCGCTCGGACCCTGGGCCGCGTCGCCCCGAGGTGCGAACCGCAGCATCGGCGGCCGGTTGCCGCTCGTGATCTCGTGCAGCGCGTCAATCTCCCATTCGGGGCGCAGGTGGCCGGTAACCGCGAACGTCTCGCCGCCGGCCGTCACGGACCACGTCAGCGTCCGGTCCCCGAAGTCGCCCGGCACCGCGACCGTGAAGATCCCGGTGTGGCGGCGGGGCAGGAAGTGCGTCGGCTGGCCGCGATCCGCGGGGCCCGGCTCGAAGCGGTTGGCGGACCCGACCGCGATGTCGAGCGCCTGGGCGTAGTTCCGGTTGAAGTAGCCGAACGACAGCGTGAACGTGCCGTCGTCGTTGGGGTACCACCCCTCGAACACCGGGTTCACGCTCTGCCCGACGTCATGCGGAATGGGGGCGTCGCGCGACTGCGCCGCGGCGGGAACGGACGCGGCGAGCACCGCGGCGCCCGTGACGACGACGGCCACCGACTCTCGTAGAGACACGACCGATCAGTATACCGGCCGCCTCGGCATCGAATCCAGACGCGACGCCCGAGGGGACTTCCGGCGATACGGCACGGGCTTGCCGCAGCGACTATGATGCGGGAGCGTACGCCTGCGGAACCGTCGGCCCGCCCGGAGCCACCCGGTTCCCGGCGGCCGGTGCACGGAGGAATCATGCAGACCGATCACGCCGCCTGCCCCGTCGAGCCGGGTACCCCGGACGGTCCCTCGCGGCGGCGCTTCCTGCAGGCCTTCGCGGCGGGCTCGGCCGGCGCGCTGGCCGCGGCGGCGGGTCGAGCCCAGGCGTCTCCGGCGCGGCCCGCGGTCGCCGGCTCCGGCGGCGGGCAGGAAACCCTCGCCGACGTCGATCCCGAAGCGGCCTACTGGGAGCGGGTTCGGCGCGAGTTCCTCGTCTCGGACGAGCTGGCCTATCTGAACAGCGGCACGCTCGGGCCGATGCCGAAGCCGGTCTACTACGCGGTGGTCGACGCCTACCGCGCGCTGTCCGCCGACCCGGGCCGCGAGAACACCCGGCACATCCGGGCCCTGGGCGGCCTGCGGAACAAGCTCGCCGCGTTCGTCGGGGCGGACGCGGACGAGATCGCCCTCACGCGCAACACCACCGAGGGGATGAGCTTCGTCGCCAACGGCCTCGAGCTCGCGGCGGGCGACGAGGTGCTGCTGTCGCACCACGAGCATCCGGGCGGCCTCGAGCCGTGGAAGCTCCAGGCCAAGCGGCGGGGCATCGTGGTCCGGGAGCTGCCGTTCCCGATCCCGACCCCAGACCCGGCGGACATCCTGAACCGGTTCGAGGACGCCATCACGCCGCGCACGAAGGTCATCAGCGTCAGCCACGTCACGTTCCCCACCGGCTGCATGTTGCCGGTCCGGGAGCTCGCGGCGCTGGCCCGCCCGCGCGGGATCCTGACGGTGGTCGACGGGGCCCACGCGATCGGCATGCTGGCCCTCGACATGCACGACCTCGGGGTCGACTTCTACGCCTCGAGCCCCTACAAGTGGATGGGCGCCCCGGTCGGGACGGGCATGCTCTACCTGCGCCGCGAGTCGCAGGAGCGGGTCTGGCCGACGGTTGTCAGCGCCGGCTGGGACGACGAGGAACGCGGCGCCGCACGCTACGACAGGCTGAGCCAGCGCGCCGGGCCCCTGCTGGTGGCTTTCGACGCGGCGCTCGACTTCCAGTCCGGCATCGGCCGGGAGCGGATCGAGGCTCGCGTGCGGAAGCTGGCGACCACGCTCAGAGCCCGGCTCGCCGAGATCCCGCAGGCCAGGGTGCACACGTCGAAGCACCCCGCGCTCGGCTGCGGGCTCACCGGATTCGCGCTCGAAGGATTCGATCGCCGCGCCGTGGTCGACACCCTCTGGCGCCGGCACCACGTCTGGGTCCGCCACACCGACCACGACCTGAACACGGTGCGCGTCTCGACGCACCTCTACAACACCGAAGAGCAGGTCGATCGGCTGATCGAGGGCGTCCGCGACATCCTGGCGAACGGCGTGCTCCCCCTGAAGACGGCCTAGCAGCTCCGCATGCGAAGGGCAGCGACGGTCAGCGGTCACCATCGCAGCCACGGCGACAACTCCCAACGCGCCCGTAAGGGCGCGCACCTACCAGTCGAGCTGCAGCGAGAGGCGGAGCATGCGGCCCAGGGCGTAGCGGCTCGGCTGCGCCCAGACGGCCGACGTGTAGTTGGTCGAAGCCTCCGCGTACCAGACGTCGCTGTTCGTCAGGTTGTAGATCTCGAGTTGCGGGCGGAACTCGACCCCTCCGGCGTTGAAGACCCGCTGCAGGCTGAGGTTGACCAGGTTCGTCCGCGGCAGGGTGTGGAACGTCCCGGCCGGCGCGACGGGCACCGTGATCGACGACTGGACCATGTCGGGGATGACCTTCATCCCGGGCCGGCACGCCTGGCCGTTGACGACGGCGCCGCGGCAGGTCGGCTGGCGCCCGGTCGGTCCGCCGTCCTCGGTGTAGACCGAGTTCGGCGTGATGATCCAGTTGACGGGCAGCAGCTCGTCCACGCGCTGGATGTCGCCCGTCAGGCGGCCGGTGACGCTGTTCAGGACCAGGCTGACCTGCGCCCCGTAGGGCAGCGGGAAGAAGCCGCCCAGCTTGAAGTCGTGCTTGAAGTCGACGCCGTCGTAGGCGACGGACGCGCCGCCGGGCAGGCTGACGTTGTAGCGGTTGACGTCGGTGCGGTCGCAGAAGCGGTCCCCGTTGGGGTCGCCCCGGGTGTCGCACTCGGTCGTGATCCGGCGCTGCGTGGTGAGGCTGCTGATGAGCTGCCCGCCGCCCGGCAGGCGCGCGTTCAGGGCGAGCTCGAAGCCGTTGTAGACGCTGGCGTGGCCGATGGGGTTGGTGACGACGTTGTCCACCTGTGCGAGAAGGTCCTTGCTGGCGATGTCGTACACCGTGAAGACCTCGCCGTTGAGCGGGTTCACGACCTCGACCTCGCGGAACGAGCCCGGCGCCTCCCAGTGCCGGTTGTAGAGGAACATCCCCTCGTAGCCCTGGTCGGTGAAGAGGATGTCCTTGAACGACCGGCGGTACCAGCCGGCGCTGAGCGAGACGTTGCGGGTGAGCTCCCGCTCCACGCTGAGCGACGTCTCGATGTTGTACTCGCGCACGAGTTCGGGGTCGATGTCGTCGAGCCGCCGCGTGCCGAAGTTCGCGGGCAGCCGGGTGAAGTCGAGCTCCTCGTCCTGCACGATGCTGTCGCCGTTGGGGTCGGTCCAGGGCAGGTTGACCGTCTGGATCGCCATCGGGTTGACCCGGTTGGGGAGCGCGGTGGTGGTCGGCGTCAGGTACTTGCCGGTGCTGAACTTGATCGCCGTCCGGGCGTCGCCGAAGACGTCCCACGCGATCCCGAGGCGGGGTGACCACGCCGGGCCCCAGCAGGGCACGCAGTCGACCGCCGCGAAGTCGCGCGGCCCGATGAAGCGGCCCGCCGGCATCGACTGCGGCGGGACCGAGCCGTTCAGCCAGTCGGCCCGCAGGCCGCCGGTGACGGTCACCCGGTCGATGGTCCAGGCGTCCTGCACGAACCACCCGGTCTCGTTCACCGCGTTCAGCCGGATCCAGGGCCAGTTGCCGGCCTGGATCTCGTAGGCGGCGCCGTTGCGGATGCGGATCCGCCCGATGTCGCCGTTGTTGAAGCGGTGCTGCTCCGCCGTCCCCCAGGCGTACGAGAAGCCGGTCTTGAAGTTGTGGGAGCCGGTGACGTACGACACGGCGGCCATCACCCGTTCGCCGGGCAGGTTCCAGGTGAAGTCCTGCACCGCGTCGAACTGGATGTTCTGGTCGAGGTCCTCCTTGCGCACGAACTGCAGCCAGTTGTCGGACCAGCGGGGGAAGACCGTGTTCGGCTGCGGGTCGCTGCAGCAGTCGGCGACGCCGGAGCTCCCGTAGCCCGCCTCGAGGAGCAGCCGGTTGCTGACGGTCGACGTCCACTTCGCCTGGCCCTGCCAGTACGGCGCGTGGTGCCAGCCCTGCCCCTTGTTCTGGTAGTCGCGGGCGGTCTCGGGGTCGGGGCCCCGCTGCCCGGGGATGAGGAGCGCCGACTGGATCCAGTCGGAGTCGGGGCCGGCCCGCCACTGGCCCCGGTAACGCGACTCGTGCGGCAGATCGATGTACGGGCCGCGCCGCTTGTTGAGCCGGTCGAGCGAGATGCTGAACTTGTGGATCGGGCTCGCCTGGAACGTGATCCGGGTGACGGTGGAGATGATGTCCTCTTCGTTGAAGAACTGGCTGCCGTCGTCGAAGAGCCAGCCCGGCTCCGGCGTCCAGGCGCCCCAGTAGCGGATCGACTCGTGGAACCAGATCCGATCCTGGAGGATCGGCCCCCCGATGGAGCCGGAGTAGTCGAACAGCTTGTTGAAGTCGGCGGCCCGCGTCGTCCCCGCCGCCTGCAGCCGGTCGGAGTAGTTGTCGGCGATCCAGCCGCCCGCGGTGTGGCCGAAGTAGCCCTGCCCGCTGAAGGTGTTCCCGCCCTCCTTGGGGACGATGTTCATCACGACGCCGCCCGCCTGCATCTCGGCGCTGCCCCCGCCGCCGCCCGCCTGGACCGCCATCTCCTGCGTGGCGAGGTCCTGGTTGTACATGACCGGCACGCCCTCGAGGGCCAGCAGGTCGAGGGTCATGCCGTCCTGCACGACGGTGGTGTGCTTGGCGTTGGCGCCCCGCGCCTCGAGCTGCAGGTCGTTGACGTAGCGCGACCCGCCGACGTCGATCCCCGCCATCGACACGCCCGGGACCATCATCGCCTGCGTCCACGGGCTCCCGGTGTTGACGACGTTGTCGAGCACCTCGCGGGAGAGCACCTGCACCCGCGCCGCCTGCTGCACGTCGACGACCGGCGCCTCGCCGGAGACGGTGACCGTCTCCGCGAGCGCCCCGACGGACATCCGGGCGTCGACCTCCGCCGTGAACTCCGAGGGCAGGTCGATGCCCTCCTGCACCACGGTGCCGAAGCCGGCCAGCGTGAACGTCAGGCTGTAGATGCCGGGGCGCAGGTTGATGACGCTGTAGCGGCCCTGGCCGTCGGTGACGGCGACGCGGCGGCCCTCGATGAGGGCGGGGCTCGCCGCTTCGACGGTGACTCCGGGGAGGATGCCTCCGGTGTCGTCGCTGACCTGTCCACCGATCGCGCTCTGAGCGGCCGCCGAAGCAGGCCAGAGGGCCGCCGTCGCAAGCAGCAGGCCGGTTATGGTCATGCGAACGCAACCCATGGTTCAGACCTCCGTATCACTGTCGGGTGATCGATCCGCGAGAGCGCGGGGATGAACACCGGCCCGCGGGGAGCGGGAGGGGCGTCGACGGACGCCGGGACGGCGGTGAAGAGCCCTGTGCAAGTCGCTGCCGAGGTTCGGTCGCCGGCCGGCGCCTCCGGGCCGCAGCTCGCGCTTGACACCCTGTTCGCGCGGCTTCGATAATACCGGATTCCAGAGTCTGCGCCGCGGATCCTGCGGCACAGGAGTCGCGCCGGCGCAGGCTGCCAGCGCGCGCCTCCGGGCGCGTCGGCGCGGAGTTGTTGCACGCCGCAGCGCGGGAGGGCTCAGTGCGGACGACATCCGGACCGCGGCGCACCCTGAGGAATCCGGCCGCCCTGGCGTTCGCCGGGGCCCTGCTGCTCGCGGGCGCGGCGCAGGCCGCGGGCCAGTCCGCGGAGCCCGCGGCGGTCCCGTCCGGCGCTCCGGCCTCCGAAGCCGCCGAGTTCCGCAGCGTTCTCGACCGCTACTGCACCGCCTGCCACAACGATCGCCTGCGGACGGCGAACCTGACGCTGGAATCGCTCGACGTGGCGCACGTCGGGGCAGGCGCCGAGACGTGGGAGAAGGTCATCCGCAAGCTCCGTGCGCGCGAGATGCCGCCGCCCCGGCGCCCGCGGCCGGACGACGCGACCTACGCTCGGTTCATTCACTGGATCGAGGGCGAGCTCGACACCGCCGCGCTGGCGGATCCGAATCCGGGCGCGGAGACGATCCACCGTCTCAACCGGACCGAGTACACGAACGCGATCCGCGATCTGCTGGCGCTCGAGATCGACGGCCGGGAGTTGCTGCCGGCGGACGACCAGAGCTACGGGTTCGACAACATCGCCGACGTGCTGTCGCTGTCGACCTCGCTCCTCGAGCGCTACATGCTGGCCGCCGGCAAGGTCGCGCAGCTTGCCGTCGGCAGCCCGTCCATCCGCAAGACGACGGCGGTCTACACCACCTCGCCCGTCCTGCGGCAGCACTACCGGATGAGCGAGCTGCATCCGTTCGGCTCGCGCGGCGGCTTCGCCACGCGGCACTACTTCCCGGTGGACGGCGAGTACGAGCTGCGCGTCACGCTGGAGCGGACGCACGGCGACGCCATCAAGGGGCTGCAGCGGCGCAACCGGCTCCAGGTGCGACTGGACCGGCGCCAGGTCGCCGAGTTCCAGATTGGGGGCGACGGCCAGCGGGAGGCATGGAGCGCCGTCTTCGACCTGACCCCCTACGAGCGCGAGGCCGACGAGGATCTGCGGCTCCGCCTCCCGGTGACGGCCGGCATGCACGAGATCGCGCTCTCGTTCCCGCGCACCAGCGCCATCGCGGAGGGGGTGCTCGAGCCGGTCAGCGCCGCGGAGACCTACCACTACGCGGGTGACCGCGACGCCCCCATGGCGGTCTGGATCGTCGAGATCGAAGGACCGCTCGAGGAAGCCGTGCCGACCGCACCTTCGGCGGCTGCCGCCGGGTCCGGGAACGCCGCGGCGGGCGCCGCCGTGTCCGTGGACGCAACGCCGAGCCGGGAGCGCATCTTCACGTGCACGCCGGACGACACGTCGGCGGAGGCGGAGGCGGCGTGCGCGGCCGACATCCTCGGCACGCTCGCCCGGCGCGCGTTCCGGCGTCCGATCCGAAGCGGCGACGTCGACGCGCTCATGGCGTTCTACGACGCGGGACGGGCGCGCGGAGGCTTCGAGTCGGGCATCGAGTTCGCGCTCCGCGCCATCCTCGTCGACCCCGAGTTCCTCTTCCGCATCGAGGTCGACCCGGCGGGGACGTCCCCCGGGACGCCGTACCGCATCTCGGACCTCGAGCTCGCGTCGCGCCTCTCCTTCTTCCTCTGGAGCAGTATCCCGGACGACGAGCTGCTGGCCCGGGCGGAGGCGGGCACGCTGCGCGAGCCGGGCGTCCTCCGGGCCGAGGTGCGCCGGATGCTGGCCGACCCGAAGTCGGCTGCGCTCGTCGACAACTTCGCCGGGCAGTGGCTCTTCCTCCGCAACATGCGGAGCGTGAAGCCGGACCCGATCGCGTTCCCCGAGTTCGACGGCAACCTGCGGGAGGCGTTCACGCGGGAGACCGAGCTCTGGTTCGAGAGCCAGGTCCGCGACGATCGCAGCGTGCTCGACGTGCTGACGTCGGACTACACGTTCGTCAACGAGCGGCTGGCCGAGCACTACGGCATCCCCGGCGTGCACGGCAACCACTTCCGGCGCGTCCGGTTGCCCGACGACACGCGCCGCGGCATCCTGGGCCAGGGCAGCGTGCTGACCGCCACCTCGTACGCCAACCGCACGTCGCCCGTGAAGCGCGGCGTCTGGGTGCTCGAGAACCTGCTCGGCGCGCCGCCGCCCCCGCCGCCGGCCGACGTGCCGGGCCTCGAGGACTCGGAATCGGTGGCCGATCCGTCGGATCCGGAGAGCCGGCCCCGCTCCGTGCGGGAACGGATGGAGCGGCACCGCACCGACCCCGTCTGCGCGAGCTGCCATGTGCGGATGGATCCGCTCGGGTTCGCGCTCGAGGCGTTCGACGCGGTGGGCGGCTACCGGGAGCTGCCGGTGG
>JAPOWL010000217.1 GCA_026707615.1 Acidobacteriota bacterium
CTTCACGATCGAGCAGCTCGCGGGCGACCTCCTGCCGGACGCGACGCTCGACCAGCGCATCGCCACCGGCTTCAACCGCAACCACCGCATGAACTCCGAGATGGGCATCATCCCCGAGGAGTTCTTCGTCGAGAACGTCGTCGACCGCGTCTCGACCACCGGCACCGTCTGGATGGGGCTGACCGTGGGTTGCGCCCGCTGCCACGACCACAAGTTCGACCCGCTCGAGCAGAAGGAGTTCTACCAGCTCTTCGCCTACTTCAACAGCATCGCGGAGTCGGGCATCGGTCAGAAGACCGGCAACACGCCGCCGCTGGTCCACGCCCCGACGCCGGAGCAGGCGGAGGAGCTGCGGGCGATCGACGAGCGCATCGCCGCCGCCGAGGCGCAGCTCGCAGAGCTGCGGGGGCCCATCGAAGCTGCCCAGCGCGCCTGGGAGGCCTCCCTCGGCGACGCCGACCCGATCGCCGGCTCGCCGGACGACGGACTGACCGCGCACTTCGCGCTGACCTCCGCCCGGGAGCGGCGCTTCGACGGCCGGCGCTACGTGGACGGTGGCTCGGCCGGCCGCCGCGGCCCGAAGACGCTCGACGCCTACCTCCAGGATCCCGACGACAACGCCTTCGACGGCGTCTACGGCGGCGGGCGGGCGATGACCCTCGCGGCCTGGATCGAGCCGGACGCGGCGAGCGGCCCCATCGTCACGCGGACGCTCCTCGACACCCCGCGGGGGCAGGGCTTCAGCCTGCTCCTCGTGGACGGGAAGCTGCAGCTCAATCTCGTCGGCGGGAACACGGGTCTCTGGATGGACAACGACTCGGGCCACGTCGAGACGGCCGAGCCGCTGCCCGCCCGCGGCCCGATCCACGTGGCGGCGACCTACGACGGCTCGCGGCAGATCGAGGGCGTCTCGCTCTACGTCGACGGCGCGCCGCAGAAGCTGGACGTGCTGTTCAACGGGCTCGGCCCGCAGGACCCCACCGAGCACCCCCTGCGCATCGGGGCGGGCGGTGGAAGCGAGCGGTTCCGGGGCGCGATCTGGGACGTCCGGGTCTACGACCGGGCCCTGACGCCGGAACGGATCGCGGCCCTCGCCGAGCCGGCCTCCCTGGCCGAGATCGCGGCCCTCCCGCCGGCGGAGCGGACGCCGCGGCAGGCGCGCAAGATCGATTCGTACTTCCTGGTCCACCAGGCGAACGACCGGATCGACGCGGCCCGCATCGAGAAGCGGCGGCGGGAGCGGCCGGGCGTGACGCCGCCGCGCTATCCGAAGCCGGACGTGACGGTCGGCACGCTCCTCGATGATCTGCGGGCCGCCCGCCGCGAACGGGCCGCGCTCCACGACACCTTCCCCACCGTGATGGTGATGCAGGAGCTGCCCGAGCCGCGCGACGCGCACCTGCTGCGGCGCGGCAACTACGACCGGCCCGGGGAGCGGGTGGCGCGCGCGACGCCCGCGTGGCTGCCGCCGATGCCCGACGGCGCCCCCAACGATCGGCTGGGCCTGGCCATGTGGCTCGTGGACCCCTCCCATCCGCTCACGGCGCGCGTCGCGGTGAACCGCTACTGGGAGATGCTGTTCGGGACGGGGCTGGTGCGGAGCGCCGACAACTTCGGCCTGCAGGGGGAACTGCCCTCGCACCCGGAGCTGCTGGACTGGCTGGCCACCGAGTTCGTGCGCACGGGCTGGGACGTGAAGGCGATGCAGAAGCTCATCGTCACCAGTGCGACGTACCGCCAGTCGTCCCGCGTCACGCCGGAGCTCGTCGCGAGGGACGAGGACAACCGGCTGCTCGCGCGCGGGCCGCGCTACCGGCTGCCGGCCGAGATGCTGCGCGACCAGCTCCTCGCCGTCTCCGGACTGCTGGTCGAGAGGATCGGCGGCCCGTCCGTCAAGCCGTACCAGCCGGAGGGCCTCTGGGCCGGCCAGTTCGGCACCTACGTGCAGGCCGAGGGCGACGATCTCCATCGCCGGAGCCTCTACACCTACGTGCGGCGCAGCGTGCTGCCGCCGGCCATGTCGCTCTTCGACGTCGTCGATCGGGACAACCCGCACGTCAGCACGAACCCGACGAACACGCCGCTCCAGGCGCTCAACCTGATGAACGACGTGACCGCCCTCGAGGCGGCGCGGATGCTGGCCGAGCGCATGCTGACCGAGGGCGGTCCGACCGCGGCCGACCGCCTGGACTTCGCCTTCCGGCTGGCCACCGCCCGGCGGCCCGCGGAGGCGGAGCTCGACGTGCTTCGTCGCAGCCTGGAGGCCTTCGGGGATCGGTATCGGAGCGACCGGGACGCGGCGCTCCGGCTTCTGACTCACGGCGAGCACCCGCGCGACGAGAGCCTCGACGTCGCCGAGCTGGCCGCGCATGCCGCCGTGGCGAGCCTGATTCTGAACCTCGACGAGGTCGTGACGCAGCACTAGAGAAGCGGCCCAGACCGACAGGAACAGATTCGCGCGCGCGTGGCCGGATCCCGGAGGGCGCGGCCCGCCGGGGGCGTCGGCAGCGAGAACGGCACCGAGCGCGGAGTCGTTGCCCGAACCGGTCGGAGAGCGCAGCTCGTCCGGGGGGCGGCCGGCGGCAGCGAGAAGGGACGGACACGAATGGCGGATCCGAGACTCGACCACGCACGGCTGATGAACCGGCGCTCGTTCTTCCGGGCCAGCGGGACCGGCCTCGGCTTCGCCGCGCTGGCGACGCTCCTCCGTGAGGACCTCGGCGCCGTGCAGACGGGCCCGGAGGCGTCCGGCGGCCTCCCCGACCTGCCGCACTTCGCCCCGAAGGCGAAGCGCGTCATCTACCTCTGCATGTCGGGCGCGCCCTCGCACCTCGATCTGTTCGACTACAAGCCGGGCCTCGCGCGGATGGCGGGCGAGGAGCTGCCCGACTCCGTGCGGGAGCGCCTGCGGCTCAGCACGATGACGGCGACGCAGAACACGCTGCCCATCATCCCGACCGTCTTCGAGTTCGCGCAGCACGGACAGTCGGGCGCCTGGCTGAGCGAGCTGCTGCCGCACACCGCGAAGGTGGCCGACGAGCTGTGCTTCGTGAAGTCGCTCTGGAACAGCCAGCTCAACCACGACCCCGCGCAGACCTACCTGTTCACCGGCTTCCAGCTCACGGGGCGCCCCACGATCGGCGCCTGGGTGTCGTACGCGCTGGGCAGCGAGAACCACAACCTGCCCTCGTTCGTGGCCATGCCGACGACCGGCTCGAGCACCGGCGGCGGTCCGTTCCTCGCGCGCTACTGGGGCAGCGGCTTCCTGCCCACCCGTTACGGGGGCGTCAAGTTCGGGACAGGGCCGGATCCGGTGCTGTACCTCTCCAATCCCGAGGGCTTCGACACGGACGACCGCCGACGCTTCCTGGACGACCTGGCCGCCCTCAACCAGATGCGGCTCGAGGAGACCGGCGACCCGGAGATCTCCGCGCGCATCGAGCAGTACGAGATGGCCGCCCGGATGCAGCTCTCGGTGCCGGAGCTGACCGACCTCTCCTCCGAGCCCGAGAGCACGTTCGAGCTCTACGGGGAGGACGCCCGCGAGCGCGGCACCTTCGCCGCCAACTGCCTGCTGGCGCGCCGGCTGGCGGAGCGGGGCGTGCGCTACGTCATGCTGTCGCACACCGGCTGGGACCACCACAGCGACCTGCCGAACCAGCTTCCGCGGCAGACGCGGGAGGTCGATCAGGGCTCGGCCGCGCTGGTCCAGGACCTCCGGCTGCGGGGCATGCTCGACGACACCCTCGTGGTGTGGGGCGGCGAGTTCGGGCGCACCGTCTACGGCCAGTTCAGCGCCGCCAACGACACCCGGGCCACGGCGGCCAGCTACGGGCGCGACCACAACCCGCGCTGCTACACCATGTGGATGGCCGGCGGCGGCATCAAGCCCGGCCTCACCTACGGCGAGACCGACGAGTTCAGCGCCAGCATCGTCCGCAACCCGGTGAGCATCCACGACCTGCAGGCGACCATCCTGCACAGCGTGGGCATCGACCACACGCGTCTCACCTACCGCTACCAGGGCCGCGACTTCCGCCTGACCGACGTCGGCGGCCGCGTCGTGGAGGACATCCTCGCGTAGCCGGACCATCGTCGCCGTACGGCTCCAACCGTGCCCGACAGACGCTCCCGTGAGGCTGCGTTTCCCGGTGGGGAGCGCCGGCCCCCGACGACTCCTGCCCCGAACCGGCAGATCGCCAAGTGGAACGCGCGCTACGCGGCTCACGCGCCCGGCGCCCTGGGGAGACCCTCACGCCCGCTGCCGCGGGCCGTGTCCGGCGTTCCCCCGGGGCGCGCGCTCGATCTCGCGTGCGGTGCCGGACGCCACGCGGTCTGGCTCGCGGAGCGCGGCTGGCAGGTCGACGCGGTCGACGGATCGCAGGCCGCCGTCCGCCTGCTCCTGGCGAACGCCGCCCGCACCGGGTGCCGCGAGCGGGTCGCGGGGCACGTCGCTGATCTCGAAGCCGATCCGCCGGAGTTCGCCATCCCGACGGCCGCCTACGACCTGATCGTCGACTGCTGCTTCCTGCACCGGCCGCTGTTCGCGGCCATCCGGGAGGGAGTGCGCCCGGGCGGGCTGTTCGTCGCCGCGCTGCACCTCCCGGCCCCGGAGGCAGGCGGCGGCCACCGCTTCGTGCTGCGCGAGGGAGAGCTGGCGGAGACGGTCCGCGCCTGGAACTGGGACATCCGCCACTGCGCCGAGCGCCCCGCCGGTCCGGACTCGGAGCACGGGCTCGGCGTCGCCGAGATCATCGCGCGCCGACCGCCAGCCGGCTGACGCTCCCGTTCGACGCCGGCCAAGCGGAGGAGTTCGCGCCAGCGAGCATGTCAGCCGGTTGACGCTCCCGTTCGCCCCGCGCCATGCGACGAGTCTCGCGCCAGCGAGCTCCCGACGCGCCCGCCAAGGCGCGCCGCGGGTCAGGGCGCTCCGTCGCCGCCGTTGGTCTTCTTGGCGATCGTGACGACGTTGCGCCCGTCCTCGCGGCGGAACTCCACGGTGTCCATCATCTGGTGGACGATGAAGAGGCCCAGCCCGCCCACGGACCGGTCCTCGAGCGCGGCCTCGGTGTCGGGCTCCGGGACGCCCGACGCCTCGAACTCCTGCGCGTCGTCGACGATCTGCACGACGACCGCATCGGCATCGAGCTGCAGGCTCAACTCGATGGTGTGCGGATCGTCGTCCGCGTAGCCGTAGCTGATCGTGTTGTTCAGCAGCTCGTCGACCGAAACGCTGACGGCGTAGGCAACCTGCGGCGGGATGTCGTGCGACTCGCAGAACTCGTCGATCCGGGCACCGACGACGGCAATCTCCTCGAGATCGTTCGCGAGCGATATCTTCATGCCAGCCGGGTCCTCGACCGCGTCCGCGCCATCTTCGCACAAGTGGCCGCCTCACGGCGCCACGACGACGACGGCGCGGCAGCGCTTGCGCCCGATGCGGCGGTAGCCGTGGGGCCGCCCGGCCCGGAAGTACACCGCATCCTCGGCCTCGAGGACGAGCTCGTGATCCTCCACGTACAGCCCGAGCGTTCCGGAGAGCACGAAGAGGAACTCGTCCCCGTCGTGCCGGTGGAGCCGCACGTCGTCGACCGGCTTCGAATCGAACTCGGCGAGGTAGGCGCTGAGCCTCCGTTCCGTGGCCCCGTAGTCGAGCGACTCGAAGTGATACGACGTGTCCGTCTCGCCCGGCCGGTCCGGGAAGCGGAGGCGCGCGTCCCGCCGGATGAGCGCGACGTCCGAGCCGGCGGGGCTGAAGAAATAGCCGAGGTCGACGCTGAACACCAGCGCGATCCGCAGCAGCGTGGGCAGCGTCGGGTACATCTTCCCGCGCTCGATCTTCGAGAGGAGCGACGCCGAGAGCCCGGTGTGACGGCCGAGCTCCGCCAGCCCCATCCGCTTGCGCCGGCGCAGCTCGCGGAGCTTGGCGCCGATGGCGTAGCGGTCGAGGCCCTCGGTCAGGGCGGCGGTCAGCGCCATGCCGGCCGCGAGGCCGCCCGAACCGGCCGCGAAGGCCGCCCCGCCCCTTCCTCGAGCACGGCCGCGGCGGGGCCGCGCACCTGCCACACGATGCCGAGCCAGGACAGGACGACGATGCCGTAGTGCGTCAGGTCGCACTCCCACCAGTAGAAGCCCTGCCGCTCGGAGGCCGGGTAGCGGTGGTGGTTGTTGTGCCAGCCTTCGCCCGCCGTGATCAGGGCCAGCCACCAGAGATTGCGGCTGTGGTCGTCCGTCTCGTAGCGGCGGCTGCCGTAGCGGTGCGCCAAAGAATTGACGGCAAAGGTGAGGTGATAGAGGAGCGTCGTGCTCCAGAAGAGCGCCACGACGACGAGCTGCGCGCCGCTCGTGCCGAGGTCCGGGCGGACGGCGGCCAGCCACTCGCCGAGCGCGAAGAGCGTCGCCCCGAGCGCGAGGGGTGCGAGGTAGTGATTGCGGTCAAGCCACCGCAGCTCCGGGAACCGCAGCAGATCGGGGACCCACTCGGCCTTCGTCCGCTGGTTGGCGCGGCTCAGGATCCAGCCGAAGTGGGCCACGAGGAAGCCCTGCGCGGCGGGCGAGTGGACGTCGTCGCCGGTGTCGCTGTGGCGGTGATGGCTGCGGTGGTGCCCGGCCCACCAGAGGGGGCCCATCTGGGCCGCCGAGGCGCCGAGCCAGGCGAGGACGAACTGGAACGCGCGGGACGTGCGGAACGAGCGATGGCAGAAGTAGCGGTGATAGCCCGCCGTGAGGCCGAACATGCGCGTCAGGAGCGTCAACGCGCCGACGGCGATCGCGACCGGGCTGACCCCGGTCCAGAGCACGGCGAGGCACGCCGCGTGGACGCCCAGGAACGGGAGCCCTCCGAGCCAGTCGATGCCGCCGGCAGCCTCCGGGGGGCCGCCCGACGCCGCGAGGGCGCGACCGGCGCGGCTCCGCTCACCTTCCGACGATCTGGCCACGGTCTCTCCTTCCCGCCGGCACTCCGAGCCCGCTCGATCATACGGCGTGGGAGGCTCTTGACGCCCTGCCGATGCCCCGGGCCGATGATACGAGTCTGCCGGACGACGATCACCTGCGCGGCGGCCACGGGAAGAAGGAGCTCGTCCGCGCGACGTACGCCGCGTAACCCGGCTTCGAGCGCCGGAGGTCGGGCTCGAGCATGGCGACCCCGGAGACGCGCACCAGCAGCACCGTCATGAGGAGGGGACCGACGGCGCTCCACCAGCCGCCCGGGGTGGCGGCCGCGAAGGCGTAGAGGCCCCACCAGGCGAGCGCGTCGCCGAAGTAGTTGGGATGGCGCGTGTAGCGCCAGAGGCCGACGTCGCAGACCCGACCCCGGTTGGCGGGATCGCGGCGGAAGCGCCCGAGCTGCCAGTCGCCGCCCGCCTCGAAGACGAGACCGACGACGACCATGGCGATCGCCAGTCCGTCGAGCCCGCCGAGCGCGGCCGGCGCGCCGGACAGGAGCACGACGCCCACCGGCGCGGAGACGATCCAGGCGACGACCGCCTGCAGCCAGAACACCTTGAAGAGGCTGGCCCACCAGAAGCTACCGCCGCTTCGCTCCCGCATGCGGCGGTAGCGCCGGTCCTCGGGATGCCCCCAGTTGCGCCGGAGGAGATGCAGCGCCAGGCGGAGCCCCCAGACGTGCAGCAGGCCCAGGACGACGAGTTGCCGCGGGGTCGCCTCGTCGCCGGCGGCGAGGCGGGCGGCCCAGGCCGCGACCAGGAAGCCCGGGCCCCAGGCGATGTCGACGATGCTCGCGTCGCGCCGCACGACGCTCACCAGCCACACCGCCGTCATGAAGAGCACCACGGCGCCGAGCGCCGCGAGCGCTGCCTCGACGCTCATCGCTGGCGGGACCTCGCCCGAACGCCGCCCGAACCGGGGGCGTCAGCGCCGGGCGGCGACGGGGTGGCGGGAGACTGCGGGGCGAGGGGGATGCCCGGTCCGCCGGGAGCCGGACGCAGGAGGTAGTGGACCACCCCCCACTCGGCACCGTCCCGGTAGCCGAAAAGCTCGGCGCACGCCAGCAGGAAGAGGCGCCACCGCGACGCTGCGAGCCGTCCTGCCGCGCGACCCCTCCCGCGCGACAGCACGGCCTCGGCCTCCGCCCGGCGCGCGTCGAGGCGGGCCAGCCAGGCCCGGAGCGTCCGCTCGTAGTGCCCGCCGCGGATCGACCACTGCCGTTCCAGGGCCAGCCCGTGCAGGCATCGCGGGAGGAGGTCCGCCGAGGGCATCATCCCGCCCGTGAAGAAGTGCCGGGCCATCCAGTCCGCGTCCCCGTCGTCCTCGAAGAAGTAGCAGTAGCGCCGGTGCGCGAACAGGTGCACGAAGAGCCGCCCCGCCGGCTCCAGCCAGCCGCGGATGCGGCCGAGCAGCCGTTCGTAGTTGCGCATGTGCTCGAACATCTCGACCGATACGACGCGGTCGAAGAAGCCGGGCGGCTCGAAGCGGTTCATGTCGGCGGTGACCACCTCGAGGTTGGCGAGGCCCTCGCGGTCGCGCTCGGCCTCGACGTGGCGCCGCTGCGACGCGGCGTTCGACACCGCGACCACCTGCGCCGCCGGGTAGCGCCGGGCGATCCACAGGGCCAGCGAGCCCCAGCCGCAGCCGAGGTCGAGAATCCGCATGCCGTCCGCGATGCCGGCCCTCGCGCACGTCCGTTCGAGCGACGCCGCTTCCGCCGCGTCGAGCGAGGCCACCCCGGCGGGCCACGCGCAGGCGCTGTACTTCATGCGGGGACCGAGCACGAGGCGGAAGAAGTCGGCCGGCACCTCGTAGTGCTGCGCGTTCGCCGCCCCGGCCGCGAGCGCGATGGGGCTCTCGCGCATGGCCGCGAGCGTCCGGCCGAGCCGCGCCTCGAGCCCGGTGCGGGACCGCCGGCGCTCCGCCGCCAGCCGCCGCCGGAGCAGCCGCCGGATGCCGCGCCGCACGGCCCAGTCGGGCAGCCAGCCCCGCTCCGCCGCGTCGATTCCGAGCCTCACCCCTGCCGCTCCGGCGCGGCGGCGCCCGGCTTCGTCAGCAGCACCTGCACGTCCCCAATCGTCCGTTCCAGAAAGCCCGCCTCCGAGTAGCAGAAATAGTACTCCCAGAGCCGCAGCAGCCGCTCCGGGTAGCCGAGCGCGATCAGCTCCCGCCACCGGCCGGCGAGGCGCGACCGCCACGCGCGCAGGGTCGGCGGGTAGTGCGCGGTGATGTCCTCGACGTCCGCGACGGTGAACGGCGTGCGCGCCTGCCACCGCCGGCGCAGGTCGGCCAGCGACGGCAGGAACCCGCCGGGGAAGACGAGGCTCTGCATCGAGTCGACCGAGCGGCGGTACGCGGCGTAGCGGCCGTCGTCGATCACGATCGCCTGCAGCAGCATCCGGCCGCCCGGCTTCGTCAGCCGGTTGCAGACGTCGATGTACGTGTCGAGGAACGCCTCGCCCACCGCCTCGATCATCTCGAGCGAGACCACCTTGTCGAAGCGCCGGCCGACGACGCCCGGAAGGTCCCGGTAGTCGACGCGGACCGCACGCACGCGCTCGCCGAGCCCCGCCGCCGCGATCCGCCCGGCGACGTGCGCGTACTGCTCGTCGGAGATCGTCGTGGTCGTCACCCGGCAGCCGTGTACGGCCGCCGCGTGCAGGGCAAAGCTGCCCCAGCCGCCGCCGATCTCGACCACCTCGTCGCCGGGCGCCAACTGCAGCTTGCGGCAGACGAGGTCGAGTTTGCGGCGCGACGCCTCCTCGAGCGTGCTCCGCTCGTCGCGGAACACGGCGCAGGAATACGTCATGGTCGGATCGAGGAAGGCCGCGAAGAACGAGTTCCCGAGGTCGTAGTGCGCGGCGATGTTGCGCCGGCTCCGGT
The DNA here is from genome assembly GCA_026707615.1 of Acidobacteriota bacterium. Classification (GTDB taxonomy): domain Bacteria; phylum Acidobacteriota; class Vicinamibacteria; order Vicinamibacterales; family UBA8438; genus JAGWAJ01. The sequence continues at coordinate 9,832 of JAPOWL010000217.1, forward strand.
CCCGCCGGTTGAGGCGCAGCCGGTGCCGGACGCGGTGGGCGGCCATCGCGGCGCGCGTCGTCCAGCCGTCGATGCCGTTTGCGACCTCCGGGTTGCGGGCGACGATCCGGATGAGGGCGGTCAGGTCCGAGGCCGTCCACCAGCCTCGGGCGTAGGCCTCCGCGGCGCCGATGGCGCCCCCGAGCGCGATGGAACGGTAGGCGCGCCCATCGCGGAACGCGACCTGCGTCGCGAGGGCGGGTTCGGCCGGCGTCCCGAAGCGGCGACGGCGGTCGCCGTCGGCCACCTCCACCTCCCCTTCCCGCAGGGCGGTCAGGCGCTGCTCCAGGAGGAACCGGCAGGTGCGGGAGAGGAGCGACGGTTGCGTCGCGTGCGGGCTGGCGGCCAGCGGCTCGGAACGGATCATGCCGATTTCGTCGTGCCGCCTTCCGGTCGCGGCCCGTGCTGTATGTTACGAAGGCGGATCGGGCGCTGGATCCGCCGGGACGGCGGGTCTTGGACTCTCAGGCCAGGTCGGGCCCCCGGATTGCACCCTCACGCCCGTCCGGCCGCTTCGCCTCCGGAAGATGGGCCATGCTAGGAGTCTGCGCCGCAGAGCGCCAACGGAGTGCGTGCCGCGGTGCATGCTCCGGCGGATGGTGGGGTTGGGGCCGACCCGGAGCCTGCGCGGGATGGGCGGTGCCAGCGCGTCCTGACGGGCGCGTTGGGAGTCTGCGCGGGCGCGACGTGCCCATCGCCGTTCTGCGGCTCAGCCCGGAGGAAGATGAGAGTCGCCGTCGTCGGTAGCGGAGTTGCCGGCCTCGTGGCCGCGAGCGAACTGCACCGGGAGCACGAGATCACCGTCTTCGAGCGCAACGACTACCTCGGCGGCCACGCCCGCACCCTCCTGGTCGAGGATCGGAGCACGGGGCGCACGCTCGCCCTCGACACGGCGTTTCTCGTGTTCAACGAGCCGAACTATCCCCTGTTCAGCCGATTGCTCGAGCGCCTCGGCGTGGCGAGCCAGGCGGCGGACATGTCGTTCGGCGTCCGCTGCGCGCGCTGCGGCGTCGAGTACAGCAGCCGGGGGCTCCGGGGGCTCTTCGCCCGGCCGCGGCAGGCGCTCTCGCCGGCGTTCCACCGCATGGCGTTCGACATCGTCCGCTTCAACCGCTGGGCGCGGGAGCGGCGGCTGCGGCTCGGCGCGATGTCGGTCGCCGACCTCCGGCGCGCGCGCCTGTTCGGGGACGGTCTGTTCCGCCATTATCTGCTCCCGATGGGGGCGGCCATCTGGTCGGCGGCGGCGGCGGACATCGACCGGCTGCCGCTCCGCTTCCTGGTCGACTTCTTCGACAACCACGGGCTGCTGCAGATCGCCGGCCATCCGCCGTGGCGGACGGTCGTCGGCGGCAGCCGGCGCTACGTGGAGGCGCTCGTCCGGCCGTTCGCCGATCGGGTACGCCTCCGCAGCCCGGTCCGCGCGGTGCGGAGGCGGCCCGACGGCGTCACCGTGCGGACGGACGAGGGGGGCGCGGAGCGCTTCGACCGGGTCGTCCTGGCCACCCACACCGACCAGGCGCTGGCCCTGCTGGAGGACGCCGACGAGACGGAGCGGCGCGCGCTGGCCGCCCTGCCCTACCGCCGCAACGAGGTGGTGCTGCACACCGATGCGCGGCAGCTTCCCCGCGCCGCGTCCGCCCGCGCGGCCTGGAACTACCGCACCCCGGACTGCCGGACGGCGTCGTCACCGGTCGGGATCACCTACTCCCTGAACCGCCTGCAGCGCCTCGATACCGACACGGACTACTGCGTGACGCTGAACCCGCCCGACGGCCCCGCCGCCATCGAGCCGTCGGCGATCATCGCGCGACTCTGCTACTCGCACCCGATCTATGCGCCGGAGGGCCTGGCCGGGCGCCGCGCGCTGGCCGCCCTCAACGGCCGGCGCCGGACCGCCTGGTGCGGCGCCTGGCTCGGCAACGGCTTCCACGAGGACGGTGTCCGGACGGGCCTCGCGGCGGCCCGCACGGTCCGCGAGGCGCGGGAGGCGGCATGACGTCCTGCCTCTACGCGGGGTACGTCCGGCACCGGCGCCGCGGTCCGCGCGTGCACGCCTTCCGCTACCGGCTCTGCCTGTTCTACCTCGACCTCGACGAGCTGCCGCAGCTCGACCGCACGGTGCGTCTCTTCTCCGTCGACCGCTCGAACGCCGTCGCCTTCCACCACCGCGACCACCTGGACGGGCAGGGCGGCGACACCGCGGCGCGCGTGGCGTCCGTGCTCCGGAACGCCGGGGTGCGCCTGCGGGCACCCAAGGTCTACCTGCTGACCGCGTGCCGCATCCTGGGCTACGTCTTCAACCCCATCAGCCTCTACTACTGCCACGAGGGCCCCGGCGGGCCCCTGCGGGCGGTCGTCGCCGAGGTGAACAACACCTTCGGCGAGCGGCACCTGTACGTTCTGCGCCACCGGCTGAACCCCGCGTCCGACACGTCGCGGCACGCGGCCCGCTACCGGGCGCCGAAGGCGCTGTACGTCTCTCCGTTTCTCGAGGCGGACGGACACTACGACTTCCACTTCGCGCCGGTCGGCCCGCGGCTGAGCGTCGGGATCCTGCAGTACGAGGGCGGACGCCCGACCCTCGACGCGCAGTTCTGGGGCCGGCGGGTCGAGCTGACGTCCCGGTCGGTCGCCCGCCTGCTGGCTACCCGCCCCCTGGCCGCGGTGAAGACGATCGCGGCGATTCACGCGGAGGCGCTGCGCCTGTGGTGGAAGGGCATCCCCCTCCGCCCGCGGCTGCCGCGCCGCAGCGGCGTACTCGGCCTGCGGGTGACGGTGGACGACGGCGCGCCGCTCCCGGCGGTGTCGGCTCCGGCGGCGTCCGTCCCGGCAGCGGCGGCGACTCCGGCGGCGTCCGTCCCGGCAGCGGCGGCGACTCCGGCGGTGTCCGTCCCCGCGGCGTCCGTTCCGACGGCGCCGGCGGCGTCCGTTCGGGCGGGCGCGGCTCCGGCGGCGTCGGTTCGGGCGGCGCCGGTTCCGACGGCGTCGGTTCGGGCGGCGCCGGTTCCGACGGCGTCAGTCCCGGCGGCGGTTCCGGCGGCGTCCGTTCCGGTGGCGCCGCTCGTGGCGGGGGCGGTTCCTGCGGCAGCGATTGCGGAGGACGAGCATCATGCGAGTTGACGGCATTCGGAGAGCGGCCGCCGCGGTCGGCTTTGCGGGCGCTCTGCTGGCGGCCGGGGTCCTGGCCGCGCCGGCGGCGGGCCAGGACTGGACGGCAGCGGAGATCGTCGAGCGGGCCGTGGCGCGCGCGGACGAGCAGCGCGACGCCCGGACGGACATCCTCTATCGCGCGACCTTCGAGTCCATCACCGAGAAGCTGAGCGGCGACGGGGACGTCGAGGACGCCGAGCGAGCGACCTACGAGCAGTATCCGCTCGAGGGTGTGCTCTACGAGGAGCTCGTCGCGCAGGAGGGCGAGCCCCTCACGGCCGACGAGGCGCGCATCCGCCCGCCGACCGAG
>JAPOWL010000656.1 GCA_026707615.1 Acidobacteriota bacterium
CCGCGAACGACCACGGGGTCACGCCGCTCGCGCTCGCCTGCGGCAACGCGAGCGAGCCGCTGGTGGGGGCCCGTCTGGACGCCGGCGCGGACCCCAACGCCGCCATCTGGAGCGGGGAGACGGCGCTGATGACGTGCGCGCGAACCGGGAGCGGCGATGCCGTCGAGGTTCTCCTCGCCGCCGGCGCGGACCCCGGCCGAACGGAGCCGGAAGAGCACCAGACGGCTCTGATGTGGGCGGTGTCCGAACGTCATCCGGCCGCCGCGCGCGCCCTCATCCGGTATGGTGCGGACGTCGCGGCCCGAACGAAGCGCGGTTTCACGCCGCTCCTCTTCGCGGCCCGCGAAGGCGCCTACGAGAGCGCGCTGGCCCTGCTGGCCGCGGGCGCCGATCCGGATCAGGCGGCGGAGGGCGCCGCGACGCCGCTCGTCGCGGCGACCGTGAGGGGACATGCCGCGCTCGCGGAGAGGCTGCTCGAGGCGGGCGCCGACCCCAACGCGGCCGGCTCCGGGTACACGGCCCTGCACTGGGCGGCCGGGTCGTGGGAGACGGAGCTGACCGGGCCGGTGGGCATCGAGGCCTCGCGGGACGGTGAGTGGCGCGCAACCGCGGGCCTGCCCGAAGGCGGCCCGGATCTGGTGCGGGCCCTCCTCGCCCACGGCGCGCGAGTCGACGCCCGGGTGGAGCGGGCGCCGCCCCGGGTCGGGTTCGGAGGCCGGCGCGACGCGGTGGGCGCCACCCCGTTCCTTCTCGCGGCGCGAGAGGCCGACATCGACCTGATGCGCCTGCTGATCGACCACGGCGCCGACCCGCGCACGCCGAACGCGACGAACATGACGCCGCTGATGGCGGCCGCGGGGGTCGGCCGGCGTCTGGCGGAGACCCGCGTGACGGCCGCGCGCGCGCTGGCCGCCACCCGGTTCGTCTGGGACCTCGGCGGCAGCGACGTGAACGCCGTGACCGACTCCGGCGACACGGCGCTGCACGGCGCGGCAGGGACGGGCGCGGCGGACCTCGTGGCGTTCCTGGTGGAGCGCGGCGCCGTCATCGCCGTGGAGAACAAGCGCGGCCGGACGCCGCTCATGGCCGCGGCGGGCACCGCGGCCGAGGGCCTGCTGCGCGAGCTCGCCGCCCGCTGACGTGACCCACGGCAGGACGAGCGCCGCACGAGGGGGCGGAACCGTCGCAGGAAGGCCGCGAGGGCAGAGCGAGCGGCGGGTGAGGAACGGGTGGACGAAGCACGGGACGTAGAAGAAGAACGGGAAGCAGAAGAGGAGTGAAAGTGACCAAGTCGACGACGAGGCGGGAGTTTCTGGTTGCGGGTGGAGCGGCGCCGCTGGCTCTGGCGTTCGCAGGACAGTCGGGTTCGCGCGAGTTGACGGCCGCCGAGCAGGCCAACGTGGACGTCGTCAACGGCTTCTGCGACGCCTGGGCGACGCGCGATGCGGACCAGATCGCGTCGTTCCTGGCCGACGACGCGGTGTTCCGGTTCACGCAGGACGGCGACGCGGCGACCGGGAGCGACACGTTCCGCCAGATGGCGGGCGGCTTCCTGGCGGACGCGAGCGACGTCCGGTTCGACGTGCTCGAGACCTGGGCGGTCGGACCGCTGGTGGTCAACCTGCGGGTCGACTACTTCACCACCGCGGACGGGCAGCAGGAGTTCCGGGTGGGTGGCGTGTTCTACGTCAACGACGGCAAGATCGTGGAGTGGATCGACGCGCTGGCTCCGGCCTAGGAGCTTGCGGAGCCGTCCGGCGACGGGTGCGGGCCGGGAACGGGCAGGGCGCGGCGCCGGCAGCCGACGCTTCGAGGCAGGAGGGAAACCACGTGCCGAACAAGACTGACGACGCGAAGCTCGAGGCGCTGATCGGGCGGCGCGCCCTGCTCCAGGGCTCGGCGGCCGGGGGCGCGGCGCTCGCGGCCGGGCTCTTCGGTCCGCTGGCCGCCGCGGCAGCGGGGCAGGGGGTGAAGGCCGGGCCGGCCGAGCCGGTCCGGAGCGGGAAGATCCGTCGCGTGCTGACCGGACAGAACGCGGCGGGCCGCTCGTACATCGCCGCGGACGAGGTGGTCGCCGCCGGAGAGGGCTGGACGACCACGCCGGACGCCCCCCTCGGCCCGGCGCCGGCCGGGGAGGAGCGGGCGGACTTCAGCCGCGCCACCGGCGACACCCGGTTCTGGGTGCTGTCGATGGCGCCGCACGACGACCCCAAGCCCGACCTCGCGAACCGCATCGGGTTCCACAAGACGCCCGGTGTCGCCTACATCTACATCCTGAGCGGCGAGGTGGTCTACCTGGTGGACGAGGGCGAGGTCCGGCTGCAGGCGGGCGACCTGCTGGTCGAGCGGGGGACCGATCACTCCTGGCGCAACGAGGGGCCGGAACCCGTCGGCATGCTGATCGTGCTCGTCAACGCCGCGTGACGCGGTCCGCGAGACCGCCCGCGCGTCTCTACGCGGCATCTACGCGGCATCCATCGAGTCTGGGGAGGGACCCTCGACCATGACCATCGCTCTCGCATTTCTGGCCGCGTGGCTGGCGCAGCCGGCGGTGGAGCTCGACTACGAGTTCTATCGGGACAAGGTCCAGCCGATCTTCCAGGAGCGGCGGGCCGGCTTCACCCGCTGCGTGGTCTGCCACGCGGAGGGCGGTCGGGTCGGTTTCCTGGAAGAGCTCGCCCCCGGCGCCGAGACCTGGACCGAGGAGCAGTCGCGCGCCAACTTCGAGGCCGTCTCGCGGCTCGTGATCCCCGGCGATCCGCTCGGCAGCCGGTTGCTGATGCACCCCCTCGAGCCGGACGCGGGTGGCGACGAGTTCCACAACGGCGGCCGCCAGTTCAGGTCGCAGGAGGACCCGTGGTTCCTGACGCTCGCGGCGTGGGTGCGCGGCGAGACCTCGGACTGAGCGGGCCACGGGAAGTGTCCAGCCGCACGGAGTGACCGGGCCACGGGAGTGGCAAGACAAGAGGAGCGTGCAAGGATGGCAACGAGACAGCGGGCATTCGCGATTGCGGCGGCATTGCTGCTGCTCGTCCCGGCGTTCGCGGACGCGCAGACGGTCCGCATCGTGCAGACGAACAGCGCCGGCGACAACGTCCACATCATCGACCCGACCACCAACGAGGTCGTGGGCGTGATCGACGGCATCGAGCGCGCGCACGGGGCCGCGCCGTCGCCCGACGGGAAGTGGCTCTACGTCGCGAACGAGTCGGACGACACCATCGACATCGTCGACGTCGGCATGTTGAAGGTGGTCAAGAAGGTCCCGCTCAGCGGCCGGCCGAACAACATCGCAATCACCCCGGACGGCAAGAAGGTCTACACCGCCATCGCCCAGTCGCCGGGTGCGCTGGACGTCTACGACACGGAGGCGGGCGAGATCACGGCCACGATCTCCGTCCACGGCGGCGTCCACAACACCTACGTGACCCCCGACGGCAAGCATGCCGTGGCCGGGATGATCGGCGCGACCAACCTCACCGTCGTCGACACCGCCACGGACCGCCCGGTCTGGACGACCTACTTCGACCGCGGCATCCGGCCGATGGCCTTCGACCGCAACGACGACGGCTCCACCCGGCGCATCTACGCGCAGCTCTCGAACTTCAACGGCTTCACGATCGTCGACTTCGAGACCCGCAAGGAGCTCCGGCGGATCGAGTACCCCGAGCTGCCCGCCGACGAGCGGACGCCCGGCCACGGCGGCAACACCGCGCACGGCCTCGGCGTCACCCCCGACAACCAGTACCTCGTCGCCAACAGCAGCCTGAACAGCAGCGTCTACGTCTACCGGCTGCCGGACATGGAGTTCGTGGGCGGCGTCCGCGTCGGGCACTCGCCGAACTGGGTCACGATCACCCCGGACAGCAAGTACGCCTACATCTCGATCTCGGGGGAGAACCGCGTCTCGGTGGTCGACGTCGCCACGGTCGAGGTGGTGGCCTCGATCCCGACCGGCGGCCAGGTGCCGAAGCGCAACGCCACGCTGATCCTCGGTCAGTAGGAGCGGCGCGGGTGCCTCATCTTCGTTCGCTCGGAGCGGCGGCCCTCGTTCTGCTCGGGACGGGGGGCGCCGTACCGGCGGAGCAGGCGACGGCGTCCGGCGCGCCGGCCGCCTACACGGTCGAGCAGGCCGCACGGGGCGACGGGCTCTACGAGGAGCAGTGCGTCTCGTGCCATGGTCCGATCCGGGCCTTCGTCCCCGAGATGGCGGCGCTGCTCGGCGACCACACCTTCCGCGCCAACTGGCGGGGGCGCCCGCTGAGCGAGCTCTTCGGCATGATCATCGAGACGATGCCGCAGGATGCCCCGGGGACGCTCACGCCCGAGGAGACGGCGAGTCTCGTCGCCTTCATCCTGCAGGGCAACCGGGTGCCGGCGGGCGGGACGGAGCTCCCGCACGACCCCGCCGTGCTTGCCGCGATCCCCTTCGACCCTTGATTGCTCCGCGTCCGACGACGGAGCCGCGGCGCGCGGAGCCGGAGCGGTAGCACGAGCCATGCAGTAGCCTCGCGCCAGCCGAGATTCCCGCGTCCGCCAGGGCGCGCACTTGCATCCGGCGCCGGGCGCCGGGGAGGTGTCCGATGACCACTCGATCCGCCGCCGCCCGCACCGTCGTCGCCGGCCGCACTCCGGCCACCGGCCGCACTCCGGCCGTCGCCCGCACGGTGGCCGCGGTGGCTCTCGCCGGGCTGTTCCTTTCGATTGCGCCGGCCTCGGCGCAGGACGGCGTGCCGCAGTTCGAGGTCGATGCGTCGTGGCCCCGGCTGCCCGACGGGTGGGTCCTGGGGCAGGTGGCGTCGGTCGTGGTCGACGCGCGCGACCACGTCTGGGTGCTGCACCGGCCGCGGACGGTCGCGGAGGAGGAGCGCGCCAACGCGGCGCCGCCGGTCATCGAGCTCGGCCCGAACGGCTCCGTGGTGCGGGCCTGGGGCGGGGCCACCGACGACCGCGCCTGGCCCGGCAACGAGCACGGCATCCACGTCGACGCCAGCGGCCACGTCTGGGTCGGAGGCAACAGCGGAGCGGACCCGTCGGACGACATGCTGCTGAAGCTCGCGGGCGACGGCACGGTCGCGCTCCAGATCGGCCGGCGCGGCGAGAGCCTGGGCAACGACGACACGACCAACCTGCGCCGCCCCGCCGAGTCGTTCGTCTACGAGGCGTCGGGCGAGGTCTTCGTGGCCGACGGCTACGGCAACCGGCGCGTGATCGTCCTCGACGCCGAGACCGGCGAGTTCCAGCGGATGTGGGGCGCCTTCGGCAACGCGCTGCTCGATCCGCCGCCGGCGGGGCAGGCGCCCGCGGCGGAGACCGACCCGGAGGACGGGCCGCCGCAGTTCGGCATCGTGCACGGCATCGAGGTGTCCAACGACGGGCTCGTCTACGTCGCGGACCGGAACAACAGCCGCATCCAGATCTTCGACGCCGACGGCACGTTCGTGCGGCAGGCCTTCGTCAACCGGGGCGCCGAGAGCGCGCTGACGGTGGCCGGCCTCGCCTTCTCCCCCGACCCCGAGCAGCGCTTCGTCTACGTCGCCGACCAGGGGAACTCGCACATCCACGTGCTCGACCGCGCGACGCTCGAGCCCCTCGACTCGTTCGGGCGGAACGGGGCGGCGCCGGGCGAGTTCCAGGCCCTGCACCACATCGCCAGCGACAGCCAGGGCAACCTCTACACGGCGGAGGCCCAGCGCGGGCGGCGCGTCCAGAAGTTCACGCTCACCGGCTTCACGCCGACGGACGAGGCGCGCGGCGACGAGGCAGGCGATGGCGCGGCGGGGGATGGCCCTGCCGGCGGCCACGCGGCCGGCGCCCGCTGGACGGCACCGCGCACGGCCTGGGGCGAGCCCGACCTGCAGGGGCTCTGGACCTCGGCCACCCTCACCCCGCTCGAGCGTCCCGAAAGTCAGGCCGAGGGCTCGACGCTGACCGACGAGGAGGCGGCGTCCATCGAAGCCGAGTCCGCCGCGCGCCGGGCCGCGTCCGACGGGAAGTCTGCGCCGGGGAGCGTCGGCGGCTACAACCAGGTCTGGATGGACGCCGGGACGCGCATCGTCGGCGACCGCCGCACCTCGCTGATCGTCGATCCGCCCGACGGTCGGATCCCGTGGCTCCCGCACGCCAGGGTCGCGAGCGACCGCGAGCGGGCGCGCTACGGCGTCGGGCCGTTCGAGTCGTACACCGATCTGGACACCGGCGAGCGCTGCATCACGGACGGCCTGCCGAACATGGTGCCGCTGCAGCCGTACAACATGAACATGCACATCTTCCAGTCGCCAGGCGAGGTGGTGATGCTGCATGAGATGTACCACGAGCTCCGCGTCATTCCGCTCGACGGGCGCGCCCGAAACGGCATCCCGCAGTGGACCGGCGAGGCGCGGGGGCACTGGGAGGGCGACACGCTGGTCGTCGAGACGGTCAACTTCGCCGAGCGCCCCAAGGCCTACTGGAGCGCGCCGTGGCGGGCGTCGCGCCCGAGCCTGCGCCTCGTCGAGCGCTTCACGCGCGTCGGCCCCGAGACCATCGACTACACCTTCACTCTCGAGGACCCGCTCGCGTTCACGCGGCCCTGGACGGCCGCCGCGCCGATGACCACCGACCACGCCTCGCGCGGCGTGACCGCGGGGCAGCTCTGGGAGTACGCCTGCCACGAGGGCAACTACGGCATGCTCAACATCCTGCGCGGCGCCCGCGCGGAGGAAGCCGAGGCCGCCGCGGCCGAGCGGTGAGCGGGGCGCGCGTGGCGATCACGCGCTACGCCGAGGCGACCGGACCGGCAGACCGGCGACCGCGCGGGACCGGTGGGGCGCGCGTAGCGATCACGTGCTACGCTGAGGTTGGGTGACCAACGACACGAAGTGGATCATCGGCACGGTCGTCGTGCTGGCCGGGCTGCTCGCGACGCAGTTCGCGACGCAGATCGCGGGCGTCAACACCCGGATCGACGATCTGCGCGCCGACCTCGCCGCGCAGATCGCCGGAGTGAACCCCCGCATCGATGGCCTCAGTGCCCGCGTGGACCGTATCGAGACCCGTATCGACCGTATCGAGACTCGTCTGGACGGGTTCGACGACCGCCTGCGCAGCGTCGAGATCGCCTTCGGCAAGGTCGACCAGCGACTGCTGACGCTGGAACGCGTCATCCTTCCGGCACCGGAGCAAGGCGGCGAATAGGAAACCGGCTACCCTCCCGTCGCGGCGCCGGTCAGGCGCGCGACCTGCGCCGTCCAGCGGCGGTCGAACTCCACCCAGCGCCGTTCGTCCGTGCGGTCGGTGTGGCTCACCGGCAGCTCCATGATCTCGGGCGCGGGCGCCATGCGGTTGGTGATGGCGTAGACCGTCGCCGGCGGCACCACCTCGTCGAACGCCCCGACGCCGACCAGGCTGGGGCAGCGGATGCGATCCGCGAAGTTCATCGTGTCGAAGTAGGCGAGGCTGCGGAGGAACGGAGCCCGGTCCGCGGGGTGCAGCGCGAGGTGGTCGTTGATCTCGCGGGTGGAGCCGGCGCGGGCCAGCCGGAGCCTCCCCTCGGTCCACCCGAGCGTCGGCACGGCCGCGGCGACGTAGGCCGCGCGCGGCGATACGGCCTGGGCCATCAGGGCGAGGGCGCCGCCGAAGCTGCGGCCGTGAAAGGCGATGCCCCCGCGGCCCGCCTCGAGCTGCACCGCGACCTCCGCCGCCCGCACGAAGTCGCAGACGGCGCCCCGGACGATGGACGTCTCCGGGTCGGCGAGGCCGCTCAGCACCCACCCGCCGGCGTCGGTCGGGCAGCCCGGGCGCGAGAGTCCGAAGCCCCGGACGTCGAAGCAGAAGAGGTCGGCGCCGCTGGCCGCGGTGTGTCGGGCTTCGAGGACCGGATTCGACTGGCTGTTGTAGCCATGCGTGCTGACGACGAGGGGCCGCCCGGATGAAGGCGGCGCGTCCGGCCGCGCGTCCCGCTGCCGCTCGCCCGGCGTGATCAGGAAGCCCTGGATGGCGTGGCCGTCGAGCGAGCGGAAGCGCACCGGAGTGATCCGCGCCCCCTCCGGCGAGGTCACCGCGACGCCCAGGCGCGGCTCGGGCAGCGTGCGCGCGAGAGCCTCCAGGGTGTTCGACCAGAACGGGAAGAAGTCGTGCGGCCGGGTCAGAGGTGGGCGCGTGGCCCGCACCGAGCGAGAAGTCGGCGCGGTAGAACGCCCCGGACTCCTGTAGGGTTGGCTGGGCACCAGGCGGAGCGGTCAGCCGGCGACTGGTGGGCGAGGAACCTGCGCCGGGTGACGGCGCGGATTCCTGGAGGGTCGGTTGGGCGCCACGCGGAGCCTCGAGGCGACGAGTGGCGGGCTGGAGTCGACGACGTCGATGGACATTCGGGAAGAGTTTATCGCCCACCTGTCCGCGCAAGCCGCCGGGGCGGAGACGGACCGGCGCCCGGCGTGGGAACGTCTGGCGGCTCTGGCCGAGGAGCAGGACTTCGAGGCCGAGCAGTTGATGACCCGGCAGTTCGCTCCCGCACGCCACCTGTTCCTCGTGGCGGACGGAGCGCTCCGGTTCCGCATCCGGCTCGAGGAGGGGAACGAGGATCTCGACGTGGGGCACCGCGAGAGCCCCTGGTCGGCCGTCGGCTGGTCCGGCTTCGGCGTGCCCCGGCGCTACGCCACGAGCGTCGTCTGCGCCAGCCGCTGCCGCACGCTGTGCTTCGACCACGCCGCGCTGTCCGCCCTCCTCGCCGACGAGCCCGAGCTGGGCGTGACGCTGCTCCGGCCCATCGTGGAGCAGTGCTTCGCCCGCCTCGCGTGGATGCGCTCGCGCCTGACCACGCATTCGCGGGTGCCGGTGAACTTCGCCCACGCGCTCAAGGACGAGGGCGAGGAGGAGACCTACAACCGCGCGCCCCCGCCCGTGATGGATCTGCTGCGCCGCTCCGCCTTCTTCGAGGTCTTCGAGGAGCCGCGGCTGCGCGCCCTCGCCGAGACCGTCGAGAGCCGCTACTTCTGCCGGGGCGAGCCGATCGTCGAGCAGGGTGACGCCTCCCCGGGGCTGTGGGTGCTCGCGACGGGCCGGGTCGCGCTCAACTACCGGCCGTCGTCCGCGCGCCGGGCGTTCGCGCTGCGCGTCCTCTCCGACCCGGGCGCCGTCGTGGCCCTGGCCGGGCTGCCCGGCGTCGAGCGCCAGCCGGCGTCCGTCGTGGCGGTGCGCGACTGCACCGTGTACCGCATCGACCATCCGGCCGCGGGGCCGGCGGGCGGGGACCCGGCCCTGGCCCAGGCCGTGGTGCGCCGGCTGCTGTGGCTCGGCTCGACGCACCTGCGCGCCGCGCGGGCCCTCTTCATCTCGCGGCGCTTCGAGAAGGAGAAGCTGGCCATCTCCAACCTGCTGGAGCAGAGCTGCACGCAGCTCAGCGTCCACTCGCCGCTGCACGTCCTGCCGCATCTCCTGCAGCATCCGCTGACGGTCGGAGACGCCTTCGCGGTCCTCGGGCAGATGAAGAGCAGCGCCGACGCCCTCGAGCGCAGCCTGGCGGAGACGTGCGAGGACATGCTGGGGGAAGTGAAGCGGGAGCACGACTTCTTCGAGGCCCTGCGACGCGTCTATCACGCGGTGGTGACCGCGCCGCCGCAGATGCCCGCCTCGGACGTGCGCAAGCTCTGCGCGCGCGGCTTCCAGGCTGCGTTCCGGCGCATCCGCCACGTGGTCGAGGGGGAGCGGAACCTGCCCGACACGCCGGGCCACATCTTCATCTTCAATCACCTCAAGAACCACGAGCACAACACGCTGCCCAACAACTTCCAGCTCACGCTCGACTCGCACTTCGTGAGCGCCATGATTCTCGACCGCCGCTACGGCGACAGCGGCATCCGCGTCGTCCGCAAGAGCCGGGGCACGGAGTACGGCCACCAGGAGTACTACGACCGGCTGGGACACCTGAGCGTCTACACGCCCGAGTCGGACCAGATCGAGGAGACGGCCGAGGAGCGTCAGACGCGGCGCAACGAGTTCTTCGAGACGGCGGGCCGGTATCTCAGGTCCGGGACGAACCTGATCCTGAGCCCGGAGGGGACGAGCTACTGGACGGAGGACTCTCCCGGCCCGTTCAAGCCGGGGGCCTTCCGCCTCGCCGCCAGCGTGGAGCCCGAGCCGTGGATCGTGCCGCTGGCCGTCGCCAACTTCGATCGCCGCATCCACTCGACGGTCTGCGCCGTGGTCATCAAGCGGCCCTTCAAGGTCTCCGAAGTGCTCGGGGACATCGACGACCGGGACCGGCTCGCCCGCTTCCTCGACAACGTGCGGACCGCCTACCGCTCCTACGTCGAGGAGGCGCGCCGCCTGGCCCGCTCCGCCGCCGCATCCGGCTGACGGCGGGACAGGCGGCGGCCCGCCCGGGGGCGCGGGCCTCCCTGGCGATGCGGCGCGCCGGCTGGCCCGCTCCGCCGCGGCCGGCTGACCGCAGCGGAGCGGGGCGCACCGGATGTCGCGTCCGACTGACCGCGGCCGGCGGGGCGCCGGATGCCGCGGATCAGTTCAGGCCGCGGCGGACCAGGAGCGGGCGCACGTCCGGATCGGCGCCCCGGAACGAGCGGAAGAGGTCGAGCGCCTCGACGCTGCCGCCGCGCGAGAGCAGCGTCTGCCGGAAGTGGTCGCCGTTCTCCCGCAGCAGGCCCCCGTTCTCCCGGAACCACTCCACGGAGTCGGCGTCGAGCACCTCGCTCCAGATGTAGGAGTAGTAGCCGGCGGAGTAGCCGCTGCTCCAGATGTGCGAGAAGTACGTGCTGCGGTAGCGCGGCGGCACCGCGTCGAGGGCCACGCCGCCCGCCTCGAGGGCCGCCGCCTCGAACGCTTCGACGCCCGCCGCGTCCGGCACCTCGTCGGCCGTGATCTGGTGCCAGGCCTGGTCGAGGATCGAGGCCGCGAGGTACTCGGTGGTGGCGAAGCCCTGGTTGAAGGTCTGCGTGGCCAGCACGCGGTCGAGGAGGTCGCGCGGCATCGGCTCGCCCGTCTCGTAGTGGACGGCGTAGTTCTCGAGCACCTCCGGCCAGACCGCCCACATCTCGTTCACCTGCGACGGGTACTCGACGAAATCGCGCGGCACCGACGTCCCGGCGAAGTAGGGGTAGCGGACGTCGGAGAAGAAGCCGTGCAGGGCGTGGCCGAACTCGTGGAACATCGTCTCCACCTCGTCGAAGGTGAGCAGCGTCGGCTCTCCTTCCGGCGGCTTCGGCACGTTGAGGTGGTTGCCGACGACGGGCGCCGTCCCGAGCAGGTGCGACTGCGAGACGTAGGCGTTCATCCAGGCGCCGCCCCGCTTCGACGGCCGCGCGTAGAAGTCGCCCAGGAAGAGCCCGAGGGGGGAGCCGTCGGCATCGAACACCTCCCAGACCCGGACGTCGGGGTGGTAGGTCGGCAGCTCGGGCCGCTCCTCGAACGTCAGTCCGTAGAGGCGGGTCGCGGCGAAGAAGACGCCCTTCTCGAGCACCGAGTCGATCTCGAAGTAGGGCCGCAACTCGGAGGCGTCGAAGGCGTAGCGATCGGCCCGCACCTTCTCGGTGTAGTAGGACCAGTCCCACGCGGCCAGCTCGATGGCGTCCCCCTCGGCGGCGGCCATGGCCTCCAGATCGGCCGCCTCCCGCCGCGCGTTGGCGACCGCGGGCGGGGCGAGGCTGGCCAGCCGCTCGTTGACCGCGTCGACGGTCTGCGCGGTCTGGGCCTCCAGGATGTAGGCGGCGTGGTTCGGGTAGCCGAGCATCCCGGCCCGCTCCGCCCGCAGCCGCGCCATCGTCGTGATCACCTCGCGGTTGTCGTACTCGCCGCCCTGGCTGCCCCGCGCGAGCGAGGCGCGCGTGATCCGCTCGCGGAGCGCGCGGTCCTCGAGCGAGGCCAGCGCCGGCTGGCCGCTCGTGTTCAGCAGCGGGATGACGTACTGCCCGTCGAGGCCGCGCGCCGCCGCCGCCTCGGCCGCCGCCGCCACCTGGTCGTCGGGCAGGCCGGCGAGCCCGTCGCGCGAGTCCACGGACACGGCCGAGGCGTTCACCTCGTCGAGGACGTTGCGCATGAAGCGGGTCTCGAGCGAGGCGAGGTCGGCGTTGATCTCCCGCATCCGCTCTTTCCCGGCCTCGTCGAGCTCGGCGCCGGCCCGCACGAAGTCCTCGTGGTACTTCTCGATCAGGCGGACGGACTCCGCGTCGAGCCCGAGCGACGAACGCTCGGCGTGGAGCGCCGCCACCCGCCCGAACAGGGCATCGTTCAGCAGGATGCGATCGTTGTGAGCCGCGAGCTGCGGCGCCACCGCGCTCCGGATCTCGTCGAGGGCGTCGCTGGTGTGGGCGCTCGAGAGCGCGAAGAAGGTCGTCGCCACCCGGTTGAGCAACTGGCCCGAGCGCTCGAGCGCGACGATGGTGTTCTCGAACGTCGGCGCCTCCGTCAGGGCGGCGATCGCCTCGACCTCCGCGATCTGCTCCGCCATCCCCCGCTCGAACGCCGGCTGGTAGTGCGACTCGTCGATGCGGTCGAACGGCGGGAGCCGGTAGGGCAGCGGGCTCTCGGTCAGGAACGGGTTGTCGTCCATCGCCTCCTGCTCCGCGGCTTCGAGGGCGCCGCCCGGGCCGAACGCGGCGGGCCCGCCCGCCAGCATCAGCGCCGTGCCGATCAGCGCCGTCCTTGTGAACTTCGACTTCATGCTCAGACCTCCCGGGACTTCCAGTCGCCAAGAGCCTATCGCGATTCCGCCCTGCAGGATCGCGTTGCGGGATAATGGCGCGGGAGGTCGAGCCGCGGCCGGGCGGACAGCAGCCGCGAGGCTGCGCCGCGGAACGTCCGAACAGCGTCTTTGCGCCGGCGCAGACTCCCGACGCGCCCGCCGGGGCGCGGCAGCACGGCGAAGCGGGCTCGCGGCACAAGATGACAGGCTCGTTCCGGGGCGGCGCATCGGCCGCCGGTCGCCCCGACGCCGGCCCGCCGGAGCGCCAGGCGTTGGCCGGCCTCGTGGAGCGCGTCACCTTCCACAATCCCGACAACGGCTTCTCGGTCCTGCAGGTGAAGGCGCGCGGGCAGCGGGGTCTGGTGACGGTGGTCGGCCACGCGGCGGCCGTCACCCCCGGCGAGTGGGTCACCGCGACCGGCGAGTGGGTGCACGACCGGGTCCACGGCCCGCAGTTCCGGGCCCGCTTCCTCAAGGCGTCCGAGCCGACCTCGCACGACGGCATCCAGCGCTACCTCGGGTCGGGCCTCATCCGCGGCATCGGGCCGGTCTACGCGAAGAAGCTCGTGTCGGCCTTCGGTGACGGCATCTTCGACGTGATCGATGCATCCCCCGAGCGGCTGCGGGAGGTAGACGGCTTTGGCTGGGTCCG